>CAZRYZ010000051.1:0-9964 GCA_964604465.1 uncultured Dechloromonas sp.
GGATCACGTCGGCATCCTGCTCGATGGCACCAGATTCGCGTAAGTCGCTCATCATGGGGCGTTTGTCAGTGCGCTCTTCCACCTTACGGGAGAGCTGTGAGAGCGCAATGATGGGCACTTCAAGTTCGCGGGCGAGCGCTTTCAACGACCGGGAAATCTCAGACACTTCGGTGGCGCGGTTCTCACCCTGACGGGTGGTTCCCATGAGCTGGATATAGTCGATGACGATCAGGCCGAGTTTGCCCACCTGCCGCTTGAGGCGGCGGGCACGCCCACGGAGGTCGGTTGGGTTCATTCCCCCGGTTTCATCGATGTGCATGGGTGCTTCGTGCAGCTTGCCGAGCGCATACGTGAGGCGCGACCACTCGTCATCGGTCAGGCGGCCTGTACGAACCCGGTGCGAATCCAGACGACCAATGGAGGCCAGCATCCGCATGGCCAGCTGCGTGCCGCCCATTTCCATGGAGAACACGGCCACGGGTAAACCGACGTCAACGGCCACGTATTCAGCGATGTTCAAAGCGAAGGCCGTGTTGTGGGTGACGACGTCGTTGTCTGTGATGTAAAGGCGGGTCGGATGACTGACCGAGATGCACTGGCACTCAGTCTGCCGCACGGGCTCGATGCTGACAAAGTTGGGGCGCTTCTCGCGTGACCAGGTCTCGGGCAGCCGGGTCACCTTCTCTGACAGCAGAAACAGACTGCGCGGCTCTGGATGGTTGATATGGCATACCCAAGCCGGCTTACCCGGCGTACGGGTGCCGTGTTTGTTCGTGAAATGCGGCTGCTTGGACGACACGCTGCACCAGCCGCCCAGTGAGCGCACGATCTCGGCCACATCGTTGGCCATCTGTTGGCTAGCCGTGGATAGCCGCACACTGCCCCACTTTTCAACCCAGCCATCGGTATCCAGCAGCCCGCGCAGCACATTCAAACGTACGTCTCTGTTGGCCTCTAGGTATAACCGGGGAATAAACTTGCTAGCACTGTCCTTACCCCAGAGACCCAGCCCGATCAGCGCTTCTTTGATTTCGTTCGGTTGCGAACCGGCCACCCCCGGCACATGACCACGATCCTCTCGCACGATGCGGTAGTCATAATTGCCCGCATGCGTCACCGTCATGGCTTGCGGTAGCGAGGCATGAACTCGTTCGAGCATTTCTGCCGATGCGGTGGAGAATCGGAGAGAACCACCTGATAAGGCGCCATCACCCAGCAAGGCACCCAGCAACCAGGCATCGACCGGAAGTTCGTCGTGATGACCGAAATCGCCCGTATGTTGATCGATCCAGAGGCGGTTCTGATAACGCTTCTTGCCCAGCATGGCGATGAGCTTTTCGGTCTCTAGAACTCGCGGCGCATCCCAGTCACGGTACATGACGCGCCAGAGATGCTCGGCACAGCATTCGGTACTTCTACCGTCGGAGAAGCTGACTTTATAGACCTGGCGTACACCCTGCGGATAGATACCGGTCACCATGGAGGGCTGGCCATCAACCGAGGCCAGCGCATCGCCAATTTGCAGATCCCCCATACGCTTCCAGCCGGTGCGCGTCCGCACCTGCGCATCCAACGGCTGGGCTTTACCCATACTCGGGCGTCCGGCAACGATGATCAAGTCACCCGGCTGCAAACCGGAGGTTTTGCTATCCAGATCGGTAAAGCCGGTTGGGACACCCGTGATATCAGAGGGATTGTCCCGGTCATGTAGCTCCTGAATACGATCGACCACCTGCGTCAGCAGCGGGTTAATGTGCACAAAGCCCTGTTGGCTCTTGGCACCCATTTCGGCAATAGCGAAGACTTTCTGCTCAGCGGTATCGAGCAGCTCCTTGGCATCCCGGCCCAGCGGGTTGAGGGCATCGGTGGCAATTTCATCGCCCGCTACGACCAGGTGGCGCAGCACGGCACGCTCACGCACGATTTCGGCATAACGGCGGATATTGGCGGCCGACGGCGTGTTGGCGGCAAGCTCACCCAGATACGCCAGACCGCCCGTGTCATCCGTCAGGCCAGCCTGTTCGATGGCCTCGGACACGGTGATCACGTCGGCGGGTTTGCCCCGCTCCAGCAGGCGACTCATCTGCTGGAAAATCAGTTTGTGTTCGCTGCGGTAAAAGTCGCTTTCAGAAATGAGATCCGTCACTCGATCGAGTGCTTCGTTATCCAGCAGCAGGCCACCGAGCACCGATTGTTCGGCTTCAATGGAGTGTGGCGGGACGCGGAGCTGGGCAATGGCGGGGTCGACCGACTTGGCCTGGCCGGCAAAATCACCCTTGCGCGGTGAACGGGAAAATTCTGAATTCATAGCGTGTAATGATACCGACAAAAAGCAAAAAACCCGGCACGAGGCCGGGCTTTTCTAACCGGAATAAACCCGATTACTGGGCAGCAGCGATCGTGACAACGATGCCGACGACGACATCGGTATGCAGACCCACTTCCAGCGGGAATTCGCCGATGGTCTTGAGCGGGCCGGTCGGCATGCGAACGTCCGACTTGCTGATCGTGAAGCCCTTGGCTTCAAGTGCTTCAGCGATGTCGAAGTTGGTGACCGAGCCGAACAGGCGGCCATCAACACCAGCCTTACGGGCGATTTCGATGGTCAGACCGTTGAGCTTTTCGCCAATCGCCTGAGCGGCGCCCAGCTTTTCAGCAGCCAGCTTTTCGAGCTCGGCACGACGCTCGGCAAACTCAGCCAGGGCGGCCGTGGTGGCACGCTTGGCCTTGCCATTGGGGATCAGGAAGTTACGGGCGAAACCGTCCTTAACTTTAACGACATCACCCAGATTACCCAGGTTAACAACTTTTTCGAGAAGAATGATTTGCATCGCGATCACCCGTTGTGGTTGTCAGTGAAGGGCAGCAGCGCCAGGAAGCGGGCACGCTTGATGGCCAGACCGAGCTGACGCTGATAGCCCGCCTTGGTACCGGTCAGACGAGCCGGCATGATCTTGGCGTTTTCAGCGATGTAGTCTTTCAGAACGTCGACATCCTTGTAGTCGATCTGTTCAACTTTTTCTGCCGAGAAACGGCAGAACTTGCGGCGCTTGAAGAGGCCGCTGCCACGATTGCGCTTGTTGCGCTCGTCTTTCTTCTTGGTGTTGGTAGTACGTCCAACCATGATGGTTACTCCGAGAAAATTTTTAGAATTCGAGGGTATCGAGGTGCAGAATCAGTTGACGGCTTTTAAGGCTTTTTGCGGCGAGGAAGCCGGTGGCCTTGAGCGAGGTGCCTATCGTTGCGGCGGCGAGCTGGTGAGCCAGGTTGCCAAGCGCTTTGACGGGGACTTCACAGGTGACCTGGCGTTTCAGATCGGCTTCTTGTTGCTCGGAGTGGTGTCCTAGCGTTGCTTCCGTGACCGGAATGCCTGCCGGTGTATACCGGAGTGGCTGTACGCTGAGAACTTGCCCGCTGAGCTGAACCCGATTGATCTCCAGTGTCTGCGTCAATGCTTCTAAGTCGTCAGATGAGGGATAAGGCTTAGGCGGGGGTTGCTTCTGCAGCAACCGGCTTGGCCTTGTCTTCCTTCATCATCGGCGACGGCTCGGTGATGGCGTGCTTCTGCTTCATCGTCAGGTGACGCAGAACGGCATCGTTGAACTTGAAGGCGTGCTCGAGTTCAGCCAGGGTTTCACCGTTACACTCGATGTTCATCAGAACGTAGTGGGCCTTGTGCACCTTGTTGATCGGGTAAGCCATCTGGCGGCGGCCCCAGTCTTCCAGGCGGTGGATGACACCGTTCTGGCTGGTGATGAGCGTTTTGTAACGCTCGACCATCGCCGGCACCTGCTCGGACTGATCCGGGTGGACGATGAATACGATTTCGTAATTACGCATGTAGACTCCTTTTGGCTAATACCCCCCGCCATGCGAATTTGCGGTGGGGCAAGGTGGAAAACCCGAGATTCTATAACAGAATCAATCAATAAGCCAAGCCCGCGTTCGCCTCGCCTCTGCGCGTTACAACCAGTCCGATTCACTGGCGTTTCGGTTGCCGTTCTGCAAGGCTTGCTGCACCACGTTCCGGGTCAGGTCTGGCGCAAAATCCTCAATGAAATCATATTCATACCGGCGCAAAAGCGCGCCACGCCGGATACCGACATAGGTGGTATTGGCCGGAAAGAGATGGCGCGCTTCGATGAGCCGCAAGCCGGCCGCTGCATCACGCTGGGTGTCGAATGCATGTTCGGCGATGATGCCCACGCCCATCCCTACCCCAACGTAGGTTTTGATCACGTCGGCGTCGAGCGCATCGAGCACGATACGGGGCACCAGGCCCTGGCGCTCGAAGAGGCTGTCGAGACGGATCCGCCCGGCCACGCCGCGCACATAGGTGATGATGGGGTAGATCGCCAAATCGGCCAGGCTGATGTCTTTGCACCCCAGGAGCGGGTGTCCTTCGGGGACGACCAGGGCATGGTGCCACTGCCGGCACGGCAACGCAACAATGCCGGGGGCGTCCTTGAGCGATTCGGTGGCAATGGCCAGATCGGCATCGCCCCGCATCAGCCATTCGGCAAACTGATCCGGCATGCCCTGATGCAGGGTGAGGGTGACATCGGGGTAGCGCTCGCGGAAGTGGGTCACCGCACCGGGCAAGGCATAGCGTGCCTGGGTATGGGTGGTGGCGATCACCAGCGCGCCCTGCTGGCCATGCGTGTAATCGTCGACATAGCGCTTGAGGTTATCGGCCTCGGCCAGAATGCGCCGGGCATGCGTCAGAACCTGGGCGCCGGCTTCAGTGACGCCGGTCAGCCGCTTGCCCACCCGCTCGAAAAGGATGACCCCGAGGTCATTTTCAAGCTGCTTGATCTGCTTGGAGACGCCGGGTTGCGAGGTAAAGAGGGCCTCGGCAGCTTCCGACACATTGAAACCACGCTGGGCGACTTCAACCAGATAACGAAGTTGTTGCAGGGTCATGGCGGGCACCCCTTCCATCATTCCATTAAGTTATAGCATTCTAACCATATATTCTTTTAAGTTGGGTTGACCGCTGATAGGATGGCGCCCTTGATGAATATATTGCAGCGCAGCTAATGGATTTTTTGTACACCGCTTCGGGATTTATTGTGGGGCTCATCGTCGGCATGACCGGCGTGGGCGGCGGTTCGCTCATGACACCGCTTTTGGTGCTCATGTTTGGTGTGGCTCCGGCCACCGCCGTTGGGACAGACCTGCTTTATGCGGCACTCACCAAGGCGGGTGGCACCGTGGCCCATGGCCGCAAAGGCCATGTGGACTGGCTCATCGTCGGCCGCCTGGGCGCTGGCAGCATTCCGTCGGCCGCCATCACGCTTTATGTACTGGCTCAGTTACCGGGACACGGCAAGGAAGTCGGGCAAATCATGGCAGTCGCGCTGGGCTTCGCGCTGTTTCTGACTGCCGGCGCCATCTTTCTGCGAGAGAAACTCCTACGCTATGCCCGCCGACATGAAGATTCATATATTCAGCGTCACGTGGGACCGATCACCGTGCTGGTTGGTGTTGTGCTGGGCGTGCTCGTCACGATCTCATCCGTGGGCGCCGGTGCGCTCGGCGTGACTGCCCTTTTCTTCCTGTACCCGCGCCTGGGGACACTGCGTATTGTGGCGAGCGACATTGCGCATGCGGTGCCACTGACTGCCGTTGCCGGGATGGGGCACTGGTATCTCGGCAGCGTTGACTTCAGCCTGCTGGGTGCTCTGCTTCTTGGTTCACTGCCAGGCATCTGGATCGGCAGCCATATCGCCAGCAAAGTCCCGGAAAAGTTTCTGCGTAGCCTACTAGCTACGATGCTTATTATCATCGGCACCAAGCTGGTGATGTCCTGAGTTCATTTAACCTACGACGTCAATTTAGCGTTTAGAGATCTGACATGTACCGTTACGATGCCCACGACCGCGCGATGGTGAATGCCCGCGTTGCCCAGTTCCGCGACCAGACACAACGCTGGCAATCGGGAGAACTGAGTGATGAAGAGTTCCGCCCCCTGCGTTTGCAAAACGGTTTGTATATGCAGCGCTATGCCCCGATGCTACGGATTGCCGTACCCTACGGCATGATCTCGTCGGCGCAGTTGCGGGTCTTGGCGGCCATTGCGCGCGAAGAAGACAAGGGCTACGCCCACTTCACCACCCGGCAGAATCTTCAATACAACTGGATTCCGATGGAACGCGTCCCGGATGTGCTGGAACGCCTCGCTGCCGTAGAGATGCACGCCATCCAGACCTCGGGCAACTGTATTCGTAACGTGACCAGCGACCAGTTCGCAGGTATTGCCCCGGATGAAGTGGTAGATACCCGGCCCTTGTGCGAGATCATCCGCCAGTGGAGCACCTTCCACCCCGAGTTTGCTTTCCTACCCCGCAAGTTCAAGATCGCCGTGCATGGTGCCGAACGCGATCGCGCTGTCGTTCAGGTTCACGATATCGGCCTGCATCTCTACAAGGATGCCCAGGGCGAAGTCCTGGCCCGCGTCTGGGTCGGCGGCGGCCTGGGTCGCACCCCGATTCTGGGTGAAGTAATTCATGAGGCGCTACCCTGGCGCCATCTGCTCTCTTATATGGAAGCGATCATTCGCGTCTATAACCTGGAAGGCCGCCGTGACAACCCGTATAAGGCGCGCATCAAGATTCTGGTCAAGGCGCTGGGGATCGAAGCCTTCCGAGCCAAGGTTGATGCCGAATGGGCGCACCTGAAAGACGGCCCCGCCACCATTACCGATGCCGAGCTGGCCCGCGTGTCGGCCTACTTTGTCGACCCGGCTTACGCCCAACTGCCAGATACCGATGCGGCTTACGAAGAACGTCTGCAGAACGATAAAGCCTTTGCCCGCTGGGTGCAGCAGAATGTGCAGGCGCACCGGGTGCCGGGCTACCGTGCGGTAACACTGTCACTCAAGAAGAAGGGCCTGGCACCGGGTGATATTACTGATGTCCAGATGGACGCCGTGGCCGATCTGGCCGATGCCTACAGCTTTGGTGAACTCCGCTCCTCACACGAACAGAACCTGGTGCTGTCCGATGTGGAATTGCGCAAACTGCCGGAACTGTTCGACAAAGCCAAGGCCCTGGGTCTCGCCAGTTCCACTGTGGGTCTGCTGACTGACATCATCTGCTGCCCGGGTGGCGACTTCTGCGACCTGGCCAATGCCAAATCGATTCCCATCGCCAAAGCCATCATGGAACGCTTTGACGACCTGGACTACCTGCATGACATCGGCGAACTGGATCTGAACATCTCTGGCTGTATGAATGCTTGTGGCCACCATCACGTGGGCCATATCGGTGTGCTTGGTGTCGATAAAAACGATGAGGAGTGGTACCAGGTCACGATTGGTGGTCGTCAGGGTAATGAGACGCGCCTCGGCAAGGTGATCGGTCCATCATTTGCCGCGGCCGATATGCCGGATGTGGTGACCAAACTGCTGGAAACCTATGTCAGCCTGCGTGAACCGGAAGAACGTTTTGTGGATACCGTCGTGCGTGTCGGCCTGGATCCGTTCAAGCTTGGCGTATATGGCGATAAAACTAAAAAGAAGGAGGCCACCAATGCCTGAGATTTTGAGGAACGGCCAGGTGCAAAACGACAACTGGCAGGTGTTGCGAATGGAAACACTCGACGCACTCGACGCACCGGCCGAGGGGACGCTTGATCTGAGCGCAGTCAACGTGCCGACCGGCCAATGGCTGGTGCCATTTAGCGTCTGGCTGGCCCAGCGCAATAGCTTGGCAACCCGCAAAGATGTTGCGGTGTGGCTATCGCCCGAGGATGATCTGACGGAGGTCGCCAAGCACTTCGACCAATGGCCGCTGTTGGCCATCGACTTTCCGAAGTTCACTGATGGTCGTGGCTATTCGATGGCCTGGCGACTGCGCAATCATTACCACTACAGCGGCGAACTCCGCGCTATCGGCAATGTGCTGGTCGACCAGTTGTTCTTTATGCTGCGCGTGGGCTTTGATACGCTGGCGCTGGATCCGAAGGTCTCGGCAGCAACGGCTGAACGCAGTCTGGCACCCTTCCCTGATGCCTATCAGGGTTCGACCGATAATCCAGCACCCATCTTTCGCCGCATTGCACGTTAAGAGGCGACCTCATGAGTAGCTCAACCATCTCGTCCATTGCCCCACCGGTTGCCCAACAGCGCTCGGCACCCGATGCTGCCCTCACTGCTGCTGTTGCCGAGAAATCAGCATTGGTCATGGCGCGACTGAACACGATCATCGATCGCCACCCGAACGTGGTCTTTGCTAATAGCCTTGGTGCCGAAGATATGGTGCTGGTGGATATGATCTGCAAAGACAATCTACCGATCGGCATCTTCACCCTGGATACCGGCCGCCTGAATGAAGAGACCTATACGCTGCTGGCCAACGTACAGGAACAATACGGGGCCGAACGCTTCCAGATTATGAGCCCGGACTGCACGCAGCTCGAGCCCTGGGTGCGTGAGCACGGCATCAATGGGTTTTATGACTCGGTCGAGAACCGCAAAGCCTGCTGCCAAATCCGCAAACTGGAACCACTCGCCCGTGCCCTCAAGGGTAAAGACGCCTGGATCACCGGTCTGCGTGCGGCGCAATCGGTAACCCGCCAGAATATGGATTGGGAGGACTTTGACACGCTCAACAATCTGCCGAAGTTCAACCCGCTGATCGAATGGTCCGAAAAAGAAGTCTGGGCGTATATCGATCTGAACCAGGTGCCGTACAACGCGCTGCACGACCGCTTTTACCCCTCCATTGGCTGTGCCCCCTGCACCCGGGCCATTACGCCGGGCGAAGATGTCCGTGCCGGCCGCTGGTGGTGGGAAAACCCCGAAACCAAGGAATGCGGCCTGCACAAAGCCAAATGAAGGCCAAATAATTTCACTTCTGTAAAATCGCGTCCCATGACACACACCGTAACCCCACTCTCTCACCTTGACTGGCTGGAAGCCGAAGCGATCCAGATCATGCGCGAGGTTGCCGGCCAGTGCGAACGCCCGGCCCTGCTCTTTTCGGGCGGCAAAGATTCGATCTGCATGCTGCGCATCGCCGAGAAGGCGTTTCGCCCCGCGAAGTTTCCGTTCCCGCTCGTGCATATCGACACGGGTCACAACTATCCGGAAGTGATCGATTTCCGGGATCGTCGTGCCGCTGAACTGGGCGAACGCCTGGTGGTACGCTCGCTGGAAGACTCGATGAAACGCGGCACGATCGTCCTGAAATCACCGGACGAATCACGCAACCGCCATCAGTCGGTGACCCTACTGGAAACCATTGCTGAATTTGAATTCGACTGCCTGATCGGCGGCGCCCGCCGTGACGAAGAAAAAGCACGTGCTAAAGAACGTATCTTCAGCTTCCGCGATGACTTCGGCCAGTGGGATCCGAAGAACCAGCGCCCTGAATTGTGGGATCTGTATAACGCCCGTGTGCACAAAGGTGAGCACATGCGCGCTTTTCCGATTTCAAACTGGACCGAACTGGATGTGTGGCAATACATCGAGCGCGAAAAGCTCGAACTACCATCGATCTACTTTGCCCATACCCGCCCGATCGTGCGCCGGGGTAATGGCATCGTACCGATTACCGACCTGACCCCGGCCAAACCGGGCGAAGAGATCATCGATCTGCAGGTGCGCTTCCGTACCGTGGGTGATATCAGCTGTACGGCCCCAGTGGAAAGCGATGCTGACAACATCGAAAAGATTATTGCCGAAACGGCCGGCACCACCATTAGCGAACGCGGCGCGACGCGTCTAGACGACCAGGCCAGTGAAGCTGCCATGGAACAACGCAAAAAAGAGGGCTACTTCTGATGTCCCGCCAACACAATGTCACCCAACTGAGTGAAGACCACGGCCTGCTGCGCTTTCTGACCTGCGGCAGCGTCGACGACGGCAAGAGCACGCTCATTGGCCGCCTACTGTTTGATACCAAAGCCATTCTGGTCGATACGCTCAGTAACCTGGAGCGCACCTCGCAGCGCCGTGGCC
>CAZRYZ010000052.1:0-9726 GCA_964604465.1 uncultured Dechloromonas sp.
CCGGCCGGCGCCGTCATCCGTAGGTGTCCGCTGACCTGCACACTGCCTTTGGATGCAGCCGCTTCTGCTCCGGCCAGATCGTTCAGGATGCGGACGCAGTCCTCCAGATAGTTCTGGCCGGCTTCGGTAAACGAAATACGTCGGGTGGTTCGGTGGACTAATTGGGATCCAAGTCGTTCTTCCAGGGCATCCAGTCGGCGCGCCATGATCGCCGGCGTCACCCCTTCTACCCGGGCTGCGGCTGAAAGTGAGCCATGCGTTGCCACCAGGACCAATGCCTGCATTTCCTTGAAAGGGTTCATCTCATTCCCCTATTTATTACTTAATGTATAAGAAGAGCGGATATTTTTACATCTTTTGTTTCGATTTGCACCGCAATAAAATACACGCCAAGCCAAATATTTTTATTTCTTTCTCATTCACCGGAGTTCCATCATGAGCCTCAAACTGCCTGCCGGCGTTCAGATCACCGGCCCAATCAATGCCCGTTACGAAGAAATCCTGACTCCGGAAGCGCTCGAGTTCGTGGCCAAGCTGCACCGTGCTTTTGAACCGCGTCGCCAGGAGCTCCTGAAGGCCCGTATCGAACGCCAGGCCCGTATCGATGCCGGTGAAATGCCAGACTTCCTGCCGGAGACCAAGCACATCCGCGAAGGCGACTGGAAGATCGCCCCGCTGCCGAAGGCACTGGAGCGTCGCCGCACCGAAATCACCGGCCCGGTTGAAGCCAAGATGATCATCAACGCCTACAACTCCGGCGCTGATTCGTACATGACCGACTTTGAAGATTCGAACAGCCCGAACTGGGAAAACCAGATCCAGGGTCAGATCAATCTGTACGATGCGATCCGTCGCCAACTCTCGTTCAAAAACGAGGCCGGCAAGGAATACAAGCTGAACGACAAGATCGCCACCCTCCAGATCCGTCCGCGCGGCTGGCACCTGGATGAAAAGCATGTTCTGATCGACGGTCAGCGCGTTTCCGGCGGCATCTTCGATTTCGGCCTGGTGTTCTTCCACAACGCCAAGGAACAGATCGCCCGCGGCGCCGGCCCGTTCTACTACCTGCCGAAGATGGAAAGCCATCTGGAAGCACGTCTGTGGAACGACATCTTCGTCATGGCCCAGAACGAAATCGGTCTGCCACAAGGCACGATCAAAGCCACGGTGCTGGTCGAAACCATTCTCGCCACCTTTGAAATGGAAGAAATCCTTTACGAACTGCGCGAGCACTCGGCTGGCCTGAACGCTGGCCGCTGGGATTACATTTTCAGCTGCATCAAGAAATTCAAAAAGAACAAGGATTTCTGCCTGGCTCAGCGCGGTGCCATCACGATGGAAGTGCCGTTCATGCGCTCGTATGCCCTGGCGCTGGTCAAGGCCTGCCACAAGCGTGGCGCACCGGCCATGGGTGGCATGTCGGCCCTGATCCCGATCAAGAACGATCCGGTCGCTAACGAAAAGGCGCTGGCCGGAATCCGCCACGACAAGACCCGCGACGCCAATGATGGCTTCGATGGCGGCTGGGTGGCTCACCCGGGGCTGGTGGCAATTGCTGCGGAAGAATTCCAGAAGGTGCTGGGTGACCGCCCGAACCAGTGGGACAAGCAGCGCACCGAAGAATTCGGTGCCAAGGACTGGCTGAACTTCCAACCGGAACAGCCGATCACCGAAGCCGGCCTGCGCAACAACATCAACGTGGGCATCCACTACTTGGGTAGCTGGCTGGCCGGCAACGGTTGCGTGCCCATCCACAACCTGATGGAAGATGCGGCCACCGCCGAGATCTCGCGTTCGCAAGTCTGGCAGTGGGTTGTATCGCCGAAGGGTATTCTGGACGACGGCCGTAAGGTCACCGTCGAGATGGTGCGTGGCATGATCGGTGAGGAACTGGCCAAGGTCAAAGCCACCGTCAGCGCCCAGGGCGAAGATACGGCAACGTACGATCAAGCCGCTGTAATTTTCGACAAGATGTCACTGACCCCGGAATATCCGGAGTTCCTGACCCTGCCGTTATACGAAGCCATGGCCTAAATCGGCATCGCTTCAACCAAGACGGCACCTGCGGGTGCCGTCCTCATTTGAGGGCATCATCATGATGGCATCACTCACCTGGCTGCTTCTGTATCAACTTGCAGGAGAAATCCTGGCCCGTGTCTTGTCGCTACCTGTACCCGGCCCGGTGATCGGCATGGGGTTGCTCTTTGCCACACTGGTCATCCGTGGCCGAGCTGGCAAACCAGTGCCTGAGACGCTACAACATACCGCCAACACCCTGCTCCAACATCTCTCCCTCCTATTCGTGCCGGCGGGGACGGGGGTCATGATCTATCTGCAATTGATCGCCGAGGAGTGGCTGCCGATCACCGCAGCACTCATTCTCAGTACGCTTGCCGGCCTTGCCGTGACGGCACTGATACTCCGGGCCACCTTGCGCTTCAGCGACAACCGGGAGGGTACTCATCATGCCTGAGCGCCTCAATCAGACCTGGGTCTACCTCTCGGCCTCGCCGCTCTTCTGGCTGGCGATGACGCTGGTCGCCTACCAGATCGCCTTTCTGTTCTATCGCCGATGCGGCCAACGGCCATTCGCTAACCCGGTGCTCATCGCCATCATCCTGCTGGTTGCTCTACTCACAATCACCGATACCCCCTACACGCAATACTTCGAGGGCGCGCAGTTTGTCCACTTCCTCCTGGGGCCGGCAACGGTTGCGCTGGCGATCCCCTTGTACGGCCAGACTCAGCGCCTGATGCGCATGGCAGGCCCTCTAGCCATCGCGCTACTTGGCGGTTCATTGACAGCCATGCTCAGCGCGGTGTTCGTCGGTCACTGGCTGGGCGGTAGCCTGCCCACTCTGCTGTCCCTCGCACCCAAATCGGTCACCACGCCCATTGCCATGGGCATCGCCGAACAGATTGGCGGCCATCCGTCTCTGGCCGCTGTCATGGTCATCCTTACGGGGATTGTTGGCGCGGTCATGGCGCAAACGCTCTACCGATGGCTAGGCGTCCGCGATGATGCTGTGGCCGGCTTTGCCCTCGGCGTTGCCGCCCATGGCATCGGTACTGCCCGTGCCTTTCAGCTCAATCAAACGATGGGCGCCTTTGCGGCTCTGGGAATGGGTTTGAATGGACTACTCACGGCCATCGCGCTGCCCGGTCTCGTCAGTCTCATCAAGCCCTGGTTGCAATAAGACCCGATAATGCCCGCTCAAGCCAACACGCGCTCACAGGGCACTGGCCAGTTCATTGCCGCGGTCTGCCAACGCTGCGCCCAGGCGCTGGGACCAAACACACGCACCTGCCGGATACCGGCTTCAGCCACCAGACCCGACGCCACGGTATCGTCCACGTAAATCACATTAAACAACCCATCCGGCAGGCCGCATTGACCACACAACTCGGCCAGCGCCAGTGCGCAGGAGGGCGCATCGGGAGATGGCACCAGGGTCGCCGCGCCGCCGCGCTGAATAACGGGCAACACCAGTGAAACTGCTGCTGAGAGCGGCATACCCGGCCCGGCGAGCGCTAGCGTCGAATAACCCGAACCTGAGGACGTACGCACCTCGCCGATCAGCGGTTCGGCTACCAAGGCCTCGACCGCGGCAATGGCATGGGCCACATCGGCTTTGCCCGCATCCAGGTGGGTATGGCTTTCCACGGCCGATAGGCCAGCGAAGTGTGCCTCCAGCTCTTGCAGCGCGAGCACCAGCTCCTTGAGAAATCCGGACATCGCTGCCGGCAGTAATCCGGCCGCCTGATTGGCATAAGCAACCGCCGTTGCCGCCAGCGCCTGATCCACCATCGGGACGCGACGGATCAAACGCTGCGTTGCCGATTCGCGGATCTCATGAAACACGGGCGCCATCGTCAGTACTGGCCGCCCATTGATCCAGAGCGGTATGGCCGGCGCTTCGCGCGGCGGAAGGGTGCAACATCCAGTCATGATTCGGTCTCTTTTTGATTCTGTTCGTTTGGTTGCACATTCGTCTGGTATTTCACATAGTAAAATATCAGCCACACGCCATGCGGTGTATTTTATCCGCACTGTGCCACCCTAGCCCACCCTGGCTCATCCCAAACGACCCATCCCGCCTGATGACTAAACCCAGCACCACACCGACCTACAAGAATCCGGGCCAATCTAGCCCGACCGGGGTGCAGGTCTTTGATCGGGCAGATGGTCTTCTGGCCATTCTTGCCGCACAACACAGCCCGGTCAACCTCAAGGCCCTAGCGAATGAGTCGGGTCTGCATGTCTCGACCGTGCACCGGATTCTGGGGGCTCTTGCCGCCATTGGTCTGGTCGAGCACCAGCCTGGCGGCCTCTACCGATTGGGACTACGCTGGCTGGAATATGGCAACCTGGTACGCGAACGACTGGAAGTCCGTGATATCGCCCGCCCCTTTATCGAGGCCCTGCATAACCGTATCGGCGAGCCGGTCAATCTGGCGATTCGTGACGGGGACGACATCATCTACCTGGATCGCGCCTCAGCCAATGCCTCACGAATCCGTGTTTTCTACCGGGTCGGTTCACGCGCCCCTCTGCACCTCACCTCGCTGGGCAAGCTCTTTCTCGCCAGCGACAACCCCGATGCCGTCACTGCTTACGCAACACGAACGGGACTACCGGGCAATACGACGCATTCACTCACACGTCTGCCTGCGCTCAACAAGGCCCTTAAAGAGGTTCAAAGCGCAGGGGTGGCCTTCGACAACGAAGAAGCGGAGCTGGGTTTACGCTGTGTTGCGGCGCCCGTCCAAGATGATCAGGGCAAGCTGGTCGCCGCCATTTCGGTCTCATCTCCCGCTGAACGCTTTGGCGAACATGAAACAGACTGGGTGCCCGCACTGCAGGATTGCGCCCGCGCGGTATCCCGTGCACTTGGCGCCAAAATCTAGATCTTCGATGCGTCAGACGATTCGCTGACTTAGCTCTTGGTAGCTTCCGCCCACTTTTTCAGGCGGTTCGCATCACCCACGCGCGTCATGGAGCCTTCCGAATCGAGCAACACAAAGACCATCGGACGATTATTCACCTTGGCCTGCATCACGAGGCACTTGCCGGCTTCACGAATGAACCCGGTCTTGGTCACACCAATCTCCCAGCTGTCTGAGCGGACCAGCGGATTCGTATTACGGTACTCCTGCATACGACCGCGCACATCAAAGCGCGCCTCACTGGTGGTCGAAGCTTCACGAATTGCCGCATAGCGCGATGCAGCGGCAACCATCTTGGCCAGATCATTGGCCGTCGATACATTCGAAGCGCTCAAGCCCGTCGGATCCGTAAAGCGGGAATGGGTCATCCCCAGTTCCTGCGCCTTACGGTTCATGGCCGCCACAAAGGCAGGAATGCCACCAGGATAGTTTCGACCCAGTGCATGGGCCGCCCGGTTCTCCGATGACATCAACGCCAGCAGCAAGGCTTCCTGGCGCGACAGCTGGGTGCCGACGGCCAGCCGCGAACGGCTGCCCTTAATGGTATCCACATCGTCATCGGTAATGACAAATTCTTCATTCATGGGCAGGTGCGCATCCAGCATCACCATCGCCGTCATCAACTTGGTAATCGAGGCGATGGGTACCACCTGTGTCGCGTTCTTCTGATACACCGATTCGCCATTCTGCATATCGAGCAGCAACGCCGAGTGCGAATGCAGACCGGGAGAGCTGCCTACCGGACCGTTCCACTCACCCCAGTGATCCGGCGCGTTGTCCCGGCGCTTCTTGCTAGCCAACAGACGACTCTGCTTCTTGGAGGTGGCTGACACCACCTTTTCCTTCGCAGCCTTCTGGGAAGCCACGCTGTTCGGGGTTGCTTTTAGCGCCTGTGACTTGACGGGCTTAGGCTGACGCGCGGTCTTTTTGGTGCTGCCGGATTTGGCAGATTTGCTAGCGGTGGTCTTACTCGTCTTGGCATTCTTGCTGGCAGAACTATCCGTGTTTGCCGCCTGCACAGGGAGCGCCACCAGGCCGCCCGCCAACAGAACCGACACCAGCTTTGAAATCAAGGGACGCTTGAATGACCGCATACGCACACCACCACGTGGGGTTTTATCCGCCAAGGGCTAAAACCGGTTTGAGACAATGTCTGTATTCTAGCGCAAAGCGCCCCGATTTCAAGCCCTTGGATAAGCAAAATCTATTCTGAAATAACAGGATAGGCTCACTTCCTTAAGCAGAGGCTCAGCTGCCGCGTCACTTCTCCGTCAGGGCATCCACCACTGCCAGCGCCGTCACGTTGACGATACGGCGTACCGTGGCTGTTGGCGTGAGGATATGGGCCGGCTTTCGCGAGCCCAGCAGAATCGGGCCCACGGTCAAATTATCGCCGGCCGCGACCTTGAGCAGGTTGAAGGCGATATTGGCTGCATCCAGATCCGGCATAATCAGCAGATTGGCGGGTCCCTTTAAACGGCTGTTCGGAAAGATCTGGATGCGAATTTGCTCATCCAGTGCCGCGTCGCCGTGCATTTCACCCTCGACCTCCAGATCCGGCGCCACTTCACGCAAGCGGGCCAACAGCGCCCGCATTTTCTTGGCCGTTGGTGTATCCAGGCTGCCAAATGAGGAGTGCGAGAGTAACGCCACTTTGGGCGCGATACCAAAGCGGCGAACTTCTTCTGCTGCCAGCAGTGTCGTCTGCGCCAGCTCCTCCACCGTCGGATCGTAGTTCACATAGGTATCTGCAACAAACACGGTGCGCCCCGGCAGCATGAGCAGATTCATCGCTGCCAGACGGGTGACACCCGGGGCATTACCGATAATGTTTTCGACGTGCGTCAGGTGAAGCTCATATCGGCCAAAGGTGCCACAGACCATGCCATCAGCGTAGCCGAGTCGTACCATCAACGCCGCATACAGCGTGGCCCGCCGACGGATTTCGCGCTTGGCATATTCCGGTGCCACGCCTTTACGTTCGGTCAGGCGATGGTACTCCTGCCAGAACTCATCGTAATGCGCTTCGAAGAAGGCGCCATCGTTATAAATGACTTCGAAATCGATCCCCGGGCGAATGCGCAGACCCGCGGCCTCGATCTTGCGTTCGATCTCGGCGGGGCGCCCGATCAGAATCGGCTTGGCAATCCCCTCATCACAGATTACCTGGATCGCGCGCAACACTCGTTCCTCTTCACCCTCGGCAAAGACAATCCGCTTGGGCGACAGCTTCGCCTGCGCAAATACCGGCTTCATGATCATGCCCGAGTGATACACAAACTCGTTCAGACTCTGCAGATAGGCATCCCAATCGCGGATCGGGCGCGTCGCCACACCGGAATCCATGGCGGCTCGAGCTACTGCCGGCGCGATCTTCACGATCAAGCGCGGATCAAAGGGTTTGGGAATCAGATATTCATGACCAAAACCGGAGACCTTCTCGCCGTAGGCCGAAGCCACCACATCCGACTGCTCGGCGCGCGCCAGATCAGCAATGGCCTTCACGGCTGCCAACTTCATCTCTTCCGTGATCGTCGTGGCGCCTACGTCGAGCGCGCCGCGGAAAATAAACGGGAAGCACAACACATTGTTGACCTGGTTCGGATAATCCGAGCGTCCCGTCGCAATGATTGCATCATCGCGTACCGCCCGCACTTCATCCGGCAGGATCTCCGGTGTCGGATTGGCCAACGCCAGAATCAGAGGGGTCTTGGCCATCCGAGCTACCATCTCCGGCTTCAGCACACCACCGGCCGAGAGACCCAGAAACACATCCGCGCCTTCAATCACATCAGCCAGCTTGCGGGCATCCGTTTTCTTGGCATAACGCGCCTTGATCGGATCCATATCTTCCGGGCGACCCTCATAGACCACGCCATGAATATCGGTCACCCAGATATTTTCGACGGGAATACCCAACTGCACCAGCAAGCCCAGACAAGCCAGTGCCGCCGCGCCAGCACCCGAGGTCACGAGTTTGACTTTTTTCAGATCCTTGCCCAGCAGGTGCAAGCCATTCAGCAAGGCCGCGCCCACCACAATGGCCGTACCGTGCTGGTCATCGTGGAAGACAGGAATCTTCATCCGCTCACGCAGCTTCTTCTCGATGTAGAAGCACTCCGGGGCCTTGATATCTTCCAGGTTGATACCACCAAAAGTGGGCTCCAGACTGGCAATAATTTCCACGAGTCGATCCGGATCGTTCTCACTGACCTCCAGATCAAACACATCGATATTGGCGAATTTCTTGAACAGCACGCCCTTACCTTCCATCACCGGCTTGGCCGCCAGTGGGCCGATGTTGCCCAGCCCCAGAACGGCCGTGCCATTGGTGATCACACCCACGAGGTTAGCGCGCGAGGTCAGCGTCGCCACCTCATCCGGCCGCGCCACAATTTCTTCGCAGGCGGCCGCCACGCCCGGCGAATAGGCCATGGACAGGTCATATTGGTTGGTCAGCTGCTTGGTCGGCGTCACGGCAATCTTGCCGGGCTTGGGAAAGCGGTGGTAGTAAAGCGCCGATTCTCGCAACCGCTGCCCGCTGTGGTTCGCGGAAGAGTCTTCAACTATTTGATTGTTATGATTTTTATCTGACACGACCCACCCCTTTGGCAAATCCTATGAGCTCCATAGCATACGCCGACTTTCTCTGGCGTGCGCGAAATGCGATAATTGCGGTTTCAATTCAACCCGCAAGACTGGTCGACACACCCATCAAGCCGAACCAGCGCAATCCATCAGGATGCAACGGAACACAGGAGAAATAGGAGAAATCATGGTCGCCATTAACGCCCCGGAATACGTCAAGAACACCCGCCTCAAAGCCTGGGTCGAGCAGATCGCCCAGCTCACCGAACCCGAACAAGTCGTCTGGTGTGACGGATCCCAGGAAGAATACGACCGCCTCTGCGCCCAGATGGTCGAAGCTGGCACCCTGATCAAGCTCAACGAGGCCAAGCGCCCGAACTCCTACCTCGCTTTTTCAGATCCGTCTGATGTGGCCCGTGTTGAAGACCGCACCTTCATCTGCTCGGAAAAGCAAATCGATGCCGGTCCGACCAACAACTGGGAAGATCCCGCCAAGATGCGCAAGACTCTCGACGGCCTATTCAAAGGTTGCATGAAGGGTCGCACGATGTACGTGATCCCCTTCTCGATGGGTCCGCTGGGTTCGCCGATCGCCCACATTGGCGTTGAAATTTCCGATTCACCTTACGTCGTTACCAACATGCGCACCATGACGCGTATGGGCAAAGCCGTGGTTGAACTGCTCGGTACGGATGGCGAGTTCGTCCCTTGCGTGCACACCGTGGGCGCCCCACTCGGCCATGGCGAAAAAGACGTGGCCTGGCCGTGCAACCCGGACACCAAGTACATCGTGCACTTCCCGGAAACGCGTGAAATCTGGTCATACGGTTCGGGTTACGGTGGCAACGCCCTGCTCGGCAAGAAGTGCTTCGCCCTGCGTATTGCTTCTACCATGGCGCGCGACGAAGGCTGGCTGGCAGAACACATGCTGATCCTCGGCGTTGAATCGCCGGAAGGTGAAAAGTCTTACGTGGCAGCTGCCTTCCCGTCGGCCTGTGGCAAAACCAACTTCGCCATGCTAATTCCGCCGCAGAGCTTTAATGGCTGGAAGATCACCACCATTGGTGATGATATTGCCTGGATCAAGCCACGCACCGACAAGGATGGCGTTACCCGTTTCTACGCCATCAACCCGGAAGCCGGTTTCTTCGGCGTCGCTCCGGGCACCAGCGAAAAGACCAACTACAACGC
>CAZRYZ010000053.1:0-9226 GCA_964604465.1 uncultured Dechloromonas sp.
CGACGGATCTCGCTCTCGGCATACACCATGGTATTGAAACCGACCTTCTGACGACCCCATTCCGTATCGCGCTCTTCGACGCCACGCGGTTGACCGAAGTAGATGTCACCGGTGAGTTCGCGCACGATGAGGATGTCCAGACCCGACACCACTTCCGGCTTCAGTGACGAGGCATTGGCCAGTTCAGGATACAGAATGGCCGGACGCAGGTTGGCAAAGAGATTCAGGTGCTTGCGGATACCCAACAGGCCGCGCTCCGGGCGTTGTTCACGCGGCAGCGTATCCCACTGCGGGCCACCGACAGCGCCGAGCAGCACGGCGTCGGCCGCTTCGGCCTTGGCGCGCGTATCTGCCGGATACGGCTCACCCGTGGCATCGACCGCGCAGCCACCGAGCAAACCGGTGGAGATTTCGAGATCGAGACCGTTTTTGTTGAGGGCTTCGAGCACGCGCACCGCTTCTGCGGTAATTTCAGGGCCAATACCGTCACCCGGCAGTACGAGAATCTTGCGAGACATTAGAAGAACTCCAGAGAATTATTTAGCAAAGAGCCACGGTTGTTCGTGTCGACGACGATCTTCATAGGCGTGAATCTCATCGGCATGACGCAGCGTGAGGCCGATATCGTCCCAGCCATTGATCAGGCATTCCTTGCGGAAGGCATCGACCTCGAATGGAATCGCCTCGCCACCCGGCGTGCGTACCACCTGATTCGGCAGATCGACGATCAGGCGGTAACCCGGCGTCGCCAGTGTTTCGGCAAACAGCTTATCGATCACTTGCGTCGGTAATACGATCGGCAGGATGCCGTTCTTGAAGCAATTGTTAAAGAAAATATCGGCAAAGGATTCGGCGATGATGGCTCGGAAGCCATAATCCAGCAGCGCCCAAGGGGCATGTTCGCGCGAGCTACCGCAACCAAAATTCTGTCGGGTCAGCAGTATCGATGCACCCTTGAACTGGGGCTGATTCAGCGAGAACTGCGGATTCAGCGGACGGTTGGTGCAATCCTGTCCTGGCTGACCAACGTCCATGTAACGCCATTCGTCAAAGGCGAACGGTCCAAACCCCGAACGATTGATCGACTTGAGGAACTGCTTGGGGATGATGGCATCGGTATCGACGTTAGCGCGATCCAGCGGTGCAACGAGGCCATCCAGCACAACAAATTGTTCCATTACAGTACCTCCCGCACATCAACAAAGCGGCCGGCAATCGCAGCCGCGGCAGCCATGATCGGGCTCACCAGGTGGGTACGACCCATGGGGCCCTGACGGCCTTCAAAGTTACGGTTCGAGGTCGAAGCGCAGCGCTCACCCGGCGACAGGCGGTCGGCATTCATACCCAGACACATCGAACAACCCGGCTCGCGCCACTCGAATCCGGCGGCCTTGAAAATCTTGTCCAGCCCCTCTTCTTCGGCCTGGCGCTTGACCAGACCCGAGCCCGGCACAACCAGCGCCAGTTTTACATTGGCAGCCACCGAACGACCCCGCACGATGGCAGCGGCCTGACGCAGATCTTCGATGCGCGAGTTGGTGCACGAACCGATAAAGATCTTGTCCACCGGCACACCAGCGATCGGCGTATTCGGATTCAAACCCATATAGGCCAGCGCGCGTTCCATGCCTTCGCGCTTGACCGGGTCCTGCTCTCTGGCCGGATCCGGAATCATGTCCTTGATGCCAATCACCATCTCGGGCGAGGTACCCCAGGTGACTTGCGGTTGAATCGTGCGGGCATCGAGTTCAACGACCTTGTCGAATTTCGCCCCTTCGTCGGTATGCAACGTACGCCAGTAGGCAACTGCCTTATCCCAGTCACCCCCCTTGGGTGCGAAGTTGCGACCCTGTACATAGTTAATCGTGATGTCATCAACCGCCACCATGCCGGCACGGGCACCCGCTTCGATTGCCATGTTACAGACGGTCATGCGGCCTTCCATCGACAGGCCACGGATGGCGCTACCGGCGAATTCGATGGCATAGCCTGTGCCGCCGGCCGTGCCAATCTTGCCGATGATGGCCAGCACGATGTCCTTGGCACCCACTCCTTTGCCGACCAGGCCGTCGACGCGGATCAGCATCGACTTGGATTTCTTTGACACCAGCGTCTGAGTGGCCAGAACGTGCTCGACTTCCGAGGTGCCAATCCCGAAAGCCAGTGCGGCGAACGCGCCATGCGTCGATGTATGCGAGTCACCGCACACCACGGTCATGCCGGGCAGCGTCGCGCCCTGCTCCGGACCGACCACATGCACGATACCCTGACGTACATCCTTGAACGGGAAATACGCCAGCGCGCCATTGGCACGAATATTCTTATCAAGGGTATCCACCTGTAGCCGCGAAATCTCGTCGTCGATACAGGCGGTACCTTCCGCCTTTTCCCAACCATCGGTCGGGGTGTTATGGTCGGCCGTGGCCACCACGGATTCAATGCGCCAGGCTTTGCGATCAGCCATGCGCAGACCTTCAAAGGCCTGCGGACTGGTCACTTCATGAACCAGGTGGCGGTCAATATAGATCAGTGCCGTGCCGTCGTCTTCCTGACGGACGACATGGTTTTCCCATAATTTGTCGTAGAGTGTTTTGGCCATGACGCATTCCGTAAAAACGAGACCCGAACTGGCCGCTGAGCACAACCGGCAAGGGTTTTTTCAACCGGAAATTATCGCACAAGCCCCGCTAGTTTGGGGTCTGCTGTCTGCGGCAGACCCCGGGCAATGCAGACGTACCCGATCAGAGCAAAGCAGGCTCCCAGGGTAAAAGCCCAGCCGGCACCTAATGGATCCCAGACCAGGCCACTGACCAGACCTCCAAACAGCCCGCCCCCCCCAAAAGACAGGCTGGAATAAAGGGCCTGCCCCCGTGCGTGAATATGTTGCGGAAACCACTGGTTCACGGCGGCGATCGCGGCAGCGTGGTGGACGCCAAAGGTCAGCCCATGCATCGCCTGAGCGATCAGCAGCAGGACCAGGGATTCAGCGCCCCAGCCAATCATCAGGAAGCGGACGACCGCCGCAGCATAAGTTGCCAGCAGAAGCGCGCGTAGACTAAAGCGCTGCATGAGCGGCGCCATGACCATGAAAAGACCGATCTCAACGAGGACACCCAGGGACCAGAGCAACCCGATCATCCCTTTGCTATAGCCCAGCTCATCCAAATGGATCGAATAGAAGACGTAGTACACCCCATGTGCCGAGGACATGAGAAAACACGCCAGCAGTAGCATCCAGACCTGGCGCTGAGCAAGCACCGAGCGGAGTGTCGCCAGGGGCGGCTGCGATTCACCTGACGCTTCGCCGGTGGTGGCACCCTCCCCGACGCGATCGAATTGCCGCCCTTCGGGAAGCTGGAAGGCCATCAGCAGAATTCCTACCAGCACGACAAAGACCATGGTGGGCACATCACCAATCGGTAGTTGATCCAGCAGCGCACCACCCAATAAGACCGCCACGATAAAACCCACCGAACCCCAGACCCGGATCCGGCTGTAGCGATGTGATTCCTCTGCCAGGTGGGCGAATGTGAGGCTCTCGACGAGCGGCAAAGCGGCGCTCCAGAAAAACGCCATGAGCGTCATCGGAACAAACAACTGGATGAAGTTGTCTGTCAGGAAGAAGCCTGTGAAGCCGATACAGGCACAAAGCGCCGACAGACGGATGATGTCGACCTGACGCCCCCGCCTATCGGCCAGCCATCCCCAGAAGGTCGGTGCCAGCAGACGCATCAACTGCATCTGGGACATCAGCAGCGCGATGTCCGCTGCCGTCAGTCGCAACGATTGCAGATAAAGCGTGAAGTACGGCGAGAAAACGCCGATAAAAGCGAAATAGAAAAAGTAATAAAACGACAGCCGCCAATAAGGAAGCGGTCGTGCATTCATCAGAACGATACTTTTGAAATCAGCGATGCGTCACTGGCGCTCAGATGCCCTGCGCCCGGGCAGGCACGTTCGGCAAACCCGAATCAACATCACCACACTGAGCGCGGTGACGGAGCGCGTGGTCCATCAGCACAATGGCCATCATAGCTTCGGCAATCGGCGTGGCACGAATCGCCACGCACGGGTCATGACGACCGAAGGTTTCGACCATCACCTCTTCATTCCGGATGTTGATACTCCGGCGCGGCGTGCGGATACTTGATGTCGGTTTAATGGCAATCCGCGCCACCACATCCTGCCCGGTCGTGATGCCACCCAGGACGCCGCCGGCGTTATTGCTCAGAAAGCCCTGCGGCGTGATCTCATCACCGTGCTCGGTCCCACGCTGAGCAATCGATTCGAAACCGGCTCCGATTTCGACGCCTTTGACGGCATTGATACCCATGAGAGCGTGGGCCAGGTCGGCGTCGAATCGATCGTAGACCGGCTCACCCCAGCCCGGCGGTACACCGGTCGCTACGACGGTAATACCGCCTCCCACCGAATCACCATCCTTGCGCAGGGCGTCCATATAGGCTTCGAGCTCCGGCACGAGCGCATTATTTGGCGCAAAGAAGGGGTTCTGATCAATCTCATCGGCCGACACAAAAGGAATCGTGATCGGACCGAGCTGATCCATCCAGCCGCGGATGGTGATGCCGTAGCGTTCCTCGAGCCACTTTCGGGCAATAGCACCCGCTGCCACACGAACCGCCGTTTCTCTGGCCGACGAACGACCGCCGCCCCGATAATCACGAATGCCGTACTTTTGCCAATAGGTGTAATCAGCATGGCCTGGTCGGAACTGCTCGGCAATGTTGCCGTAGTCCTTGCTACGCTGATCCGTATTGCGGATCAGCAAACCAATTGGTGCGCCGGTCGTCATGCCTTCGAAAACACCGGAGAGAATTTCGACCGCATCTGGTTCACGACGCTGCGTCACATGACGCGACGTGCCCGGTTTACGTCGATCCAGCTCGGCCTGAATATCGGCCTCGGTGATCGTTAGCCCCGGGGGGCAGCCATCAACGATACAACCGATCGCCGGGCCATGAGACTCGCCAAACGAAGTGACAGTAAACAGGGTACCGATCGTATTTCCGGACATGAGCGTGGCCTAGAGGCAAAATGGGGCGATCAAAAGCAAAGCGGTCTGATTTCGTGACGTTTTTTCGAGATTTTTTTCTGAAAAATCGATCAGAAGCGCACAAATTTTAGCATGCAGGGCGCTTATTGCCTGAGCACAGAAGCACTTCGCTGTGCTGCTATGCAACAAACATATCAACCACGCGCCCGGCGAACCGGATAATTTTTGAAAGCCAATACAGAGGCACTTTAAACGCAGCATAAATTATTTTTCGCCGATAAATCAGGGGCTAGCACGGGCTCAAAGCGCCAAAGCCTTGCCACGCCTGAACTGCGCGCCAGACACTATAGGTAGTGAAAAGTTTGTCCTAGACCACTAGATGTAGTAAATTTCTGGGGTCGGGCCATCAAGGGCCTCATCCAAATTCTGTACCGAACATCACCCCCAATAAGATCATCTCAAGGACACGAACAATGACAACTGAGACAAACACCCAGCAGACCGCCGCCAGCGCACGCACTTCGCTCCCACCGCAGGAAATCTGCGCCGAAGTTCTTGTAGAAAAATACGCCAAGGGCGAAGAGCAATCGATCGCCGAAGTGCGTGCCCGTGTGGCGCGTGCCCTAGCCAAGGTTGAAGACGAGAAGCACCGCGCCAAGTGGGAAAGCAAATTCCTTTGGGCCCAGGAAAACGGCTTCGTCCCGGCCGGCCGTATCAACTCGGCAGCCGGTACCGACCTGCAGGCCACACTGATCAACTGCTTTGTGCAGCCGGTCGGTGACTCGGTCGTAGAAACCGTCAATGGTCGTCCGGGGATCTACACCGCCTTGGCTGAAGCCGCCGAAACCATGCGTCGCGGTGGCGGTGTCGGTTATGACTTCTCGTCAATTCGTCCGCAAGGTGCCCGCGTCAAAGGCACCCAATCACGCGCCTCGGGCCCGGTCTCATACATGCGTGTGTTCGACCGCTCCTGCGAAACCGTGGAATCGGCCGGTGCCCGTCGTGGTGCCCAGATGGGTGTCATGCGCTGCGACCACCCGGATATCGAGCTGTTCATCCATGCCAAAGACAAAGGCGACCTCACCAACTTCAATATCTCGATCGGCGTGACGGACCCGTTCATGAAGGCCGTTGAAGCCGACGACATGGTCGAACTGGTGCATGTGTCACAACCGAACGAAGACATCCTGGCAGAAGGCGCCTATCAACGTGACGACGGCCTGTGGGTCTATCGCAAGGTGCGCGCCCGTGATCTGTGGGATCAGGTGATGCAGTCGACCTATGACCACGCCGAGCCGGGCATCCTGTTCCTGGATCGCATGAACAAGGACAACAACCTCAATTACTGCGAACTGATCGAAGCCACCAACCCGTGTGCCGAACAACCGCTGCCGCCGTACGGCTGCTGCTGCCTGGGCTCGATCGATCTCACCCACTTCGTCAAGGATCCGTTTGGGGCCAAGGCCGAATTTGATTTCGCTGCCTTTGGCGAGGTCGTCAAGGTCTCGACCCGCATGCTGGACAACGTGCTCGACGCCACCCACTGGCCGTTGCAGAATCAGCAACAGGAAGCCATGAACAAGCGCCGCGTCGGCCTCGGCTTTACCGGTCTTGGGGATGCCCTGTACATGCTCAAGCTGCGTTATGACTCGCAGGAGGCGCTGGCCATGGCCTCGAAGATTTCCGAGTTCATGCGCGACACCGCCTACATGACCTCGGTTGATCTGGCCAAAGAGCGTGGCGCCTTCCCGCTGTTCAATGCCGAGCTGTACCTCTCGGGTGGCAACTTTGCCTCGCGTCTACCGAATGAGGTCAAAGCCGAGATCCGCAAGCACGGTCTGCGTAACTCGCACCTGCTGTCGATCGCACCGACCGGCACCATCTCGCTGGCCTTTGCCGATAACGCCTCGAACGGTATCGAACCGGCCTTCTCATGGACCTACACCCGTAAGAAGCGCATGGCCGATGGCACGATCAAAGAATACGCCGTCGAAGATCACGCATGGCGTCTGTACCGTCACCTAGGCGGTGATGTGAACAACCTGCCTGATTACTTTGTCACGGCGCTGGAGCTTTCAGCCAAGGCCCACAAAGACATGGTCGCTGCCGTGGCGCCGTACATCGATACGTCGATCTCGAAGACGGTCAACGTCCCGGCCGACTACCCCTACGAAGACTTCCAGGATCTCTACATGCAGGCCTGGAAGGCTGGCCTTAAGGGTCTGGCCACCTATCGTCCGAACAGTGTGCTGGGTTCGGTGCTGTCCGTCGATACCCCGAAACAGGAAGAAGCCCAGAAGCAACCCCAGGACTTTGTGACCGGTGATGCCAACCGTCGTCTGCACATCAAGGATCTGCCGGCACCGGTGCTCTCCTCGCTGCGCTGGCCGAACCGCCCGAACCTGCCGGAAGGCAACATGGCATGGACCTACATGATCGACGGTCCATTCGGCAAGTTCGCGATCTTCGTCGGTCATGTGGAACAGGAAGCCAAGAAGTGGCCGTTCGAAGTCTGGGTCAATGGCCCGGATCAACCCCGTGGTCTGGGCGCAGTTGCCAAGACCCTGTCGATGGACATGCGCGCCAATGACCCGGCCTGGCTGAAGATCAAGCTGGATTCGCTCTCCAACACCCCGTCGGCCGGCGAAGCCTTTGAAATGCCCTTCCCGCCCAACGGCGAGCGCCAGCTGATGTCTTCGTCGGTGTCGGCCTTTGCCCAGCTGGTCCGCTTCCGTGTAGAACAGCTGGACTGGTTCAAGCAGGATCTGCCGACGCCTCTGTTCGACGCCCTAATGAGCCCGAAAGAACCGAAGACCGGGACCGACGGCACCCTGTCGTGGACCGTGGATATCTTCAACCCGAACACCGGTGAAGACTTCGTACTGGGTCTGAAGGAAATCACCCTGCCGGATGGCGTCAGCCGCCCGTACTCGATGTGGCTGTCGGGCAACTACCCGCGCGCCCTCGATGGTCTGTCGAAGCTGCTGTCGACCGACATGCGCGTGATCGATCCGGCCTGGATCGGCATGAAGCTGCGCAAGCTGCTCGACTATCCGGAACCGCTGGGTGACATGCTCGCCTTCGTCCCGGGTTCGCGCAAGCAGCAGACCTATCCATCAACGATTGCCTACCTGGCCCACCTCATCCTGCACCGCTACAACATGCTGGGCATCCTGGATGAGAATGGCTTCCCGGTAAAGCAGATGGGGATCCTGCAGGCACCGACCGAAGAAGGCGCGGTGAAACCGGTTCAAGGCAAGCTGTGCAGCGAATGCGGTAACACGACCATGATTAGAAAAGATGGTTGTGACTTCTGTACCGCCTGCGGCGCGGTAGGGACCTGCGGCTAAGCAAGCCGGGCACCTCAACGACAAAGGGCTCCCTAGGGAGCCCTTTGCGTTTTCGACGGAAGTAATTATTTAGCCTGACAGGCTGCCTGCATAATCTTTTCATCGAGCGAGTTCCTCTCCGGTGCGATCATCGGGGCTTCAGCGGGCGTCGGCGTATAGCTGTAGACCACCTTGCCTGCCCCATCCATCAGGCTAACACCGGTCAGCGCCTGAGTCTTGGCCTTGCAGTCCGCCAGGAAGGTATTGGTAGCCTTCGTGTACTCGGCGCCATTGGGTGCCTTCATCCGGCTGGTGTAGATCGTCTGTACCGTGAAGGCTGTTCGGCCATTCGATTTGACCAGGCTATCCGTATCGAGGGCATAGCTGCCATTCTTCTCGACCGCAATAGCGCGCAAGGTCTCAGCCTGCGTGACGCCACTGAACACGGCCATCCCTAGGGACAAGATTAATACCGATTTCTTCATGATGATCTCCTTCACAGCATGGTCTTGAATTTACCAGATTCAAGGAAAGAAAAAACCCGCCGGTCTTGCGAGCAGCGGGTTTCTATTACAGCAGTTTCAACTTAGACGTTGACGGTGTCTGCCACATCCTTGAACTCTTTGATCTGATCAAAGTTCATGTAGCGGTAGATCTTGTCAGCGTTCTGGCTGATCACGCCCTGGTGTTCCATGTACTCGGCCGGGGTCGGGATCTTACCCAGCAGCGCACAAACAGAAGCCAGTTCGGCCGACCCCAGATACACGCGGGTGTCGATACCCAGACGGTTCGGGAAGTTACGGGTCGAGGTGGACATGGCGGTCGAACCCTTGCGGATCTGTGCCTGGTTACCCATACACAGCGAGCAGCCCGGCATTTCCAT
>CAZRYZ010000054.1:0-9208 GCA_964604465.1 uncultured Dechloromonas sp.
AAGCCGGTTTCTTCGGCGTCGCTCCGGGCACCAGCGAAAAGACCAACTACAACGCACTCGCCACCCTGAAAGAAAACATCATCTTTACCAACGTCGCACTGACGGACGATGGTGATGTGTGGTGGGAAGGCCTGACCAAGGAGGCTCCGGCGCATCTGATCGACTGGCAAGGCAAAGACTGGACCCCGGAAATCGGCAAGGAAACCGGTCGCAAGGCCGCACACCCCAATTCCCGCTTCACCGCCCCGGCCGCCCAGTGCCCCTCGGTCGATGCCGCCTGGGAAGACCCCGCCGGCGTGCCAATCTCGGCCTTTATCTTCGGCGGCCGTCGTGCGACGACCGTGCCGCTGGTCTATGAAGCTTTCAACTGGAACTATGGTGTCTATCTGGCCTCGACGCTGGGCTCGGAAACCACCGCGGCCGCCTTCGGCGCACAGGGTGTAGTGCGTCGTGACCCGTTCGCCATGCTGCCGTTCTGCGGCTACAACATGGGTGACTACTTCCGTCACTGGCTGGACATGGGCAAGACCGTGGACAACCCACCGGGCATCTTCTGCGTCAACTGGTTCCGTCTGGATGAAAACGGCAAGTTCATGTGGCCGGGCTTTGGCGACAACATGCGCGTGCTCAAGTGGATCATCGATCGCGTCAAGGGTCGGGTTGCCGCCAAGGAAACCGCGCTGGGCTGGACACCGAACTTTGAAGACATCGACTGGACCGGCCTGGACATGACCCGGGAAGAATTCCAGCGCCTGACCCAGCTGGATACGGCTGGCTGGCAGAAGGAACTCGAGTCGCACAAGGAGTGGTTCGACAAGCTGGCCGAGCGTCTGCCGCAGGAGCTGGAGCTGATCCGTCAGCTGAGCACTCTGAATATGGCCGAAACCAACAAGCAGGCTGCCTAAGGGTCACGCGCTCCTGGTGCTCGCATGCAAAGGCCACCTCCGGGTGGCCTTTTGCATGCCCGCCACTGACGCCCTCTCCTTCCCCGACCATGTTACCCAGATCGTTACAGCCTCGATCACTTGGCCTTTTGCTCGGGGCAGGACTCTTGCTCGGCAGCGCCAATGCGGCATGGGCACAGACGGATGACGAAGCGATTCCCCGGCTAACGACCGAAGAAATCCTCCCGACCCGTTCCGATTTCCAGACCCCGAATACGTTGCTAGGCAACTGGGGAGGTCTCCGCCCCTGGCTGGACCAATACGGGGTCAGCTTCACCCTCAACCAGACCAGCGACTATGTTGGAAACACGCAGGGCGGTATGCGCCAAGGCTTCGTCTACGATGGCCTGCTTGATCTGGAAGTCGACATCGACCTCAACAAAGCCGTCGGCTGGCATGGCGGCAAGATACATCTAAGTGCTTACGGCATTCAGGGGCAGGATCTCTCCACCCAGTACGTGGGCAACATCATGACCATTACTAACGTCGAGTCTCAGCCATCACTGGCCAAGCTAGGCGAATTATGGGCCGAACAGCGGCTGCTAGATGACCGCCTCGGCATTCGCGCGGGGCTTCTGGAAGCCGACCGCTATTACATCATCAGCCCCACCGCCAATGTCTTCGTTAACTCGACCTTCGGCTTTCCCGATAGCTGGGAGGTCAACATGCCCGATGGTGGCCCGGGATATCCCAATGCCTCGCCCGGCCTACTGGCCAGCATGGATCTGAATTCTCAATGGAAAGTGACGGCCTCTGTGATGAACGGCTCACCCATTGGGCCCGGTACATCGGCCACCGACTATGGCGCACGCTTTCCCAGCGGTGACGGCGTCCTCTCCTGGTTCGAGGCTGCTTACAACCCCAGCTTACACCTGGGTGAACAGATGCTGCCCGGCTATTACAAACTGGGTGGCTGGTACAACTCGACCCAGGTCGATAACGTGACCCAGGCTGACTCGGGGCGTCACTTCGATAATCCGATCAACACGACTTATCGGGGGCAGTACGCGCTATACGGTGTGCTCGATCAAACCGTCTTTCGCGAAGCCCATTCCGATACACAGGGTCTGAGCGCTTTTGCCCGCGTCACCTATAACCCGCAAAACGATCGCAACTTCGTCACCTGGTATTTCGACACCGGCCTCGCTTATGTTGGTCTATTCGATGGCCGCCCCGAGGATATTCTCGGCCTGGGCTTTGCCTGGGCCAAGCTTAGCCCCGATCTCAACAGTGCCATCGCTGCCCAGAATGCCACTCATGGCACGCAGACGCCAATGGTTTCGCCTGAATCCCTGATTGAACTGACCTATCAGGCGCCGGTCAACCCCTGGCTGACCCTGCAGCCCTATTTCCAATACAGCATCAATCCTGGCGGCAAAGCACCGATGCCCAACAACCCCAATCAGGCCATTCCCAACGCCACCATCGTCGGCTTGCGGGCCAACATTAACTTCTGATCTCAGGGCACCACGCTCAAGTCAGGACAGACGGCACGCACCTGCGCCCAATCAAAATACGGACCGGGGTCGGTTTTACGTCCCGGCGCCACGTGCGAATGACTGGTCACCGCCTTGATCGGCAATGCGCCCTGCAAGTCCTTGAGCAGTCCTTGAAGTGTTTCATACTGTGCAGCCGAAAAAGGTGTTGCATCGTCCCCTTCCAGTTCGATACCCACCGAAAAATCATTGCAGCGTTCGCGCCCCTGCCAGCTTGAAACACCGGCATGCCAGGCACGCGCCGTGACCGGCACAAACTGGATGAGCTCACCGTTTCGCCGTATAAAAAAATGCGCCGAAACTTTCAATGATGCAATTTCGGCAAAGTACGGGTGCGCCTTCGGGTCCAGCTGATTCGTAAAAAGCGCTTCCACGCCCGGGCCACCAAACTCGCCCGGCGGCAGGCTTATCGCATGAATCACCACCAGATCCACCGGCACACCCGGAGTACGTGCATCCTGATTCGGCGATTCAACGCAGCGGGCAGCGTGATACCACCCCGCATCCCAACCCGGCTCCTTAGACATCGTCACCATCGCCATCGTCTCCATCCAGACCATTGATGCCGACCACCGGGCTCTGCGGCAGGGCGTGCTTATTGTAGCCATCACGCAATACGCAATTGCGCACATAGTCGATCGACGTACGTAAGGTGTAATAGTCACCGGTAATAGACTTGGGAATGCGCATACCCAGCGCCTCACGCTCCATGGCATCCAGCTGCGCCAAGTAGGTAGACTTCTGTCCGGGGTCATAGCCCGAAACCAGCGACTGCTCGAAAAACTTCAACGCGCCATACATCCGGTCAATGCGGGTGCGCACCCGCTTCTTGTAGTAATTGGGCATCGAGCGTAAGAACGGATAAGCGATCGCAGCAAAGGGCAACAAAGTGATGACCAGCCGGCGAATAAACTCCGCCACCCAGAAGGGCAGATACTCTACGAGGAGCGGTGTGCCCTTTTCGTAAAAGATCTCGGCTTCCTTGCTCCGCGTCTGCGTGCTGTCTACAAATGCCGGAAACTGTCCTTCATGCGAGAAAAAACTCTCCCTGCCGTTGATGTGTCGTGCCGCCATCAGAAAGAGGGTCTGAATTGCCGGATGCAAGCGGTGATCAATCTGGATCTCGGTGCTACTGGCCAGTAGCGTGTACTCCTGATCCGGATAATTGTCTTTTATCCGAAGGCCACCCTCGGGGACAGTAACCACTTCAATCTCAGGCACCCGGCGGGCGAACGCTTTAGCACGCTCGAAATTCACCAACTGTAACCCCGGCATGGCAATGAGCTTCTGCACATTGGGCGCGTCATAGGTATCGACAATGCACATCCCGTCAATCTGGTGCTGCGCCAGCGCCTGAATGGCTTCCGCGTCCGGTAATTGCTTGAAGTGTGACTGATCAACATCAAAACCACTCAAGGTGATTACCCGCTCGGCGATCAGATGCGTGCCACTGCCCGGCGTGCCAATGTTCAGCGAACCTGATAGCAGGATCTGAGCCCGCCGGATTGAATCAGGCTCTTGTGCACCCCGGTAGAAACACCAGAATGGCTGAAAATTGACACTGCCCAGCGTCTCGATGCCCGGCGCATGCGGCCTGGCCGCACCCGCCATCACAAAGGCTGCCCGCACCGGATCGCTCTGATCCTGCAGTCGTTTCACATTCTCGACTGATCCTTCGGTGGCAACCAGGGTCATGGTCACACCCCGCTCGGCAAAATACCGCTGATAGGCCTTACCCAGCATTTCATTCGAACTACCGGCCGGCCCCGTTGCCACGACCACATGGCGGGGCGGTGCGGGATCCGCAATCCAGAGCGCCGCCACCAGCAATAACAACAACAGCACCAATGCCGGCCAGGTCTCGTGAACGAACGATCGTAAATCCCGCCAGCCATCAAACAGTGTCTCGCGAATGGCGCTTAGCTGATCCCGGACATCCTCTCGTACACTCCCCATGCTTGCCCCGATGCCTACTCACAATGCGTAAAACCGAAGACTAACGGATAATCGCCGGCTATGAACAGCATGACACCGACTAATTCAGCAAATTCCACCACCCCGGTCAATTCGCGGCACCGGGTAGCCCTAGCAGCGTGCTTCGGTACCTTCCTCGAGTGGTATGACTTCCTCACCTTCGCTGCGCTGGCCGTCTGGTTCGCGCCCCTCTTCTTTCCTCCGGATAACCCCACTGCGGCCTTGCTCGCCAGTCTCGCCACCTTTGGTGCCGGTATGGTGGTGCGCCCGCTAGGCGCCGCCCTGTTTGGTTCGCTGGGAGATCGGATCGGCCGGCGCAAGGTCTTCATGATCACGATCGTTCTGATGGGCGGTGCCACGCTGGCCGTCGGCCTGCTGCCCACCTACGCACAAGTGGGCCTGTGGGCACCCGCCATGCTCGTCACCCTGCGCCTGCTGCAAGGCCTGTCGGCAGGTGGGGAGATCGGCGGCAGCGCGGTGTATCTGACCGAACATGCCCCTGTGAAGAACCGCGGGCTTTATACCAGCGTACTCCAGCTGATGGGCCCACTCGGCATTCTGGCCTCAACGCTGCAAATCGCCTTCCTGCAGCGTTGGCTCTCGGTCGACGACTTCATGGCCTGGGGTTGGCGCGTTCCCTTCTGGGTCTCGCTTCTGTTGCTACTAATCTCGCTCAAGGTGCGCGCTGCCCTGCATGAAACCCCGATCTTTCATGCCCTGCAGGCACAGGCCGCTCTGGCCAAAACCCCGCTGCGGGACTGTTTCCGCGACCGCCAGACACTCGCCCGCATGGGGATTCTATTTCTGTGCATCTCGGCCGGTGGCGGGGTGCTCTTCTTCTCGGCGCAGGTTTACAGCGGCGTCTTTCTCAAAACAGTAGCCGGGCTAGATGGCGCCAGTAGCAGCCTGCTGGTGGCCATTGGCACAGCAACGCTCTTTCCAATGACCCTACTCGCTGGCTGGTGCTCCGACCGCATTGGTCGACGTCCGGTCATTCTGGCTGGCCTCGGGCTCGGCGCGCTCAGTATCTACAGCATCTTTAGCCAGTGGTTCCTCATCGGTACAACGGCCACACAGTCAGGCTTCTGGCAAGCTGCCGGCCTGATGGTGCTCATCACGCTGCCATTGGCGCTGGTCACCGGTCCGCAAACCGCCATCCTCGCCGAGCTCTTCCCCGCCCGCACCCGCTATAGTGCTGCGGCACTCCCTCACAACCTGGCGGCTGGCTGGATCGGCGGATTACTGCCCTTCTTTGTCACGCTGATTAACGAGCAGAGCGGCAACCCGCTGGCCGGTCTGTGGTACCCGACACTGCTTCTGGCCTTGGCGTTTGTTGTCGCGCTACGCTGGCTGCCTGAAACCCGGGGCACTGATCTGAGCCGCTAGCCCCAGTGCCGGACACGGCCGGTATCAATGTGCACGAACTGCTCGCGCGGGTAATAGCCAACGCCACCGGCTTGCAGGGACAAGGCCGCATCGCGCAACTCGGCCAGCGGCACGCCAGGGAGTCGCACATCAATCGCCTTGCCTTCCATGTGCAAGCTACGCTTGGCTACGCCGCCCCCGCGTGAATTGCGCAGATGGTCATTGGTCTCAGGGCAGCGGTATCCGGAGATCACCTCGAAGGCCCCGAGCGATTGCCCACCCAGCGCCCGGCGCACGCCGTGCAGCAGGTCAAACAGCTGCGGATCCATCTGACCTACTGTTCCCGAATAATGGTCCCGTAAAAAGCGGTTCAGGCTCGATAGCGCATCCGGCACATACTGCCCATCGACGGCATAAACGAGGCTGATGCGCTCCCGGGTGTGCGTGTGATTGAACGCCAGTACTCGTCCCGCCGCATCACCGGCTAGCGTGGCCGCCGGTGTCTGCATAAACGTCTGCGCAGCACCCGCGCGCGGCTGCGCCGCATGGGCACGATTAAGGGTGGTGAGTGGCAGTGCCACACCCCCCGCCGTCAGTCGCACGGCCTGTGTCAGGAACCCGCGCCGATCAAATCGTTTTGATTTCATGGAGTTATTCATCTTTTCATTTTAATCCAACCGGGCCAAATTACCAGCACCACTCTGGAGCGCCTGGCTATGGCGCTGCAGTGCTGCCTTCAGCTGACGGTCATGGCCATAGATGTCGGCATAGAAGTAGATCGCACCGCCACGCTGCTTCACGATGGCGGTGCCATAGGCAATCACTACCGTCAGCGGGGTTTTCAGGCGGATCGTCCGCGACTTGCCGTTTTCCATAGCCTCGCGAATCCGCTCCTGCGTCCACTCCGGCTCATCCTTCAGCACAAACTGAGCCAGCGCCACCGGTTGCTCCACCCGGATACAGCCGTGACTGAAATCGCGCCGATCACGCTGGAACAGTCCCACCGAGGGGGTGTGGTGCATGTAGATGTTGTCGTTATTCGGGAAGATGAACTTGATATCCCCCAGGGCATTCTGCGCACCCGGCCGCTGACGAATACGCGCCTCGCCGCGCTGCACCGCCCCTAGCTGCTCTTCACTCAATACCGTCACCACGTCGCCCGAACGGGTGACGATCTCGAAACCCTGCCGGTCAAAGTAGCCGGGGTCACGGCGCAGTTTGGGCACGGTCTCACCGCGCGCAATTGAGGGGGGCACGTTCCAGTAGGGGCTAAACTCGATCATGCGCATCTGCTCGTCAAACATCGGCGTTCTCGTATTCAACGACTTGCCCACGATCACGTTCATCTGCAGCGGGATTTGCACCTGATCACCGTTGATCTCCAAACCCCGTAATTCAAATTCCGGCAGGTTCACCACCAGCATGCGCTTATCGGTCATGAGCGGTGTCCAGCGCAAGCGCTCCATGGTCAGCACGATCTGCTCGACCCGTGCCGCTGGCGGCACATTCAGTTGCTCGAAAGTGCCCTTGCCAATGACCCCATCCGCAGTCAGACCATGCCGCTTCTGAAATTGCTTCACCCCATCAACCAAAGGGCCCTGATAATGATCTGGCGCCACAAAATCCTTAGGTAGATCACCCAGAGAGATCAACCGTGCGGTCATCAAAGGAATACCGGCATAAGCAGACCCCGGTTCCAGCTTTTTGCCCGGCAAAGGGGGTAGGTGACCGTGCCACGCCGGGTCGGATTCCAACGCACGATAACGCTGCAGCCAGGGCCTCAAGGCCTGATACAGCGGAAACTGCGGCGTGGCGGCTTTGACCGCCTCAGAAAGATGACCCACCTTCAGTGCCGAATCGAGGCTTGCTGGCACATTGAGGGTTTTCGGGGGGAGTTTGAAGTTGGCGTACACCGAGGCCGGGTCGACCCGACCATAATGCAGATCATGCAAATAAGCCTGCATGGCTTTCGTCAATGCCTCCCCCAGCGCTTCCTCAGCGCCACCCGAAACCCCGGCTGTCTTCGCCCGCTCAACCCGCTGTGCCAGCGCTGCGGCATGATAGTCAGCCGGATTCAGCCCCTCGTCACCGGCATGTTGAAGAATGGTCACTGCCTGCATGGCCACAGGCAGTGGGCGACCTTGACGAAACCAGTTCTCTGCCGCCGTATTGGCCCAGACCACGGAGGCCATCAGCAGTAATACCACCCCCAGCCATGTGCGCATGCTCAACATGAATCCCGACCTTTGCTGACAATTCATTCACCCACCCGCCGACTCAATGCTAATCCTTGCCGTTCAACCACCCGATAAAAAACGTCGGCACACAACATGCTTATCCCCCATGCCACCAGCATCGCAATCGAACCCAGCAAGGGAGAAGTCCATTCAAACCGGACCTGCGCCGCATTCACCAGCATACTGACCGGAAAGTGAATGAGAAACAAGGCGAACGAGGTTGTTCCCAGGTAATGAATCAGCGAACCCAATCGTCCCTGCCACACAGCCCAGGCGGCGGTCGCCTGCCCCATGGGGTGGCTTGCCAACGCAAGCAGCGCGCCCGTCAACAGAATCACAACCAAGCGCCCATTCAGGCTAACAAGCCACTGCCAACACAAGACACCCAGAACCGCCATCAGCACCCCGCGGACCCAAGGGATTGACTGGCTCTCCTGCAAACGCAACCAACCCACCAGAAGACCGACCCCATAGGCATTATAAAAATACGGCGCCCAGTTATCCCAGCTTTCCCAGTGACGAATCCAAACCAGCGAACCCATCGTCAGCCCCCCGATGAGCAGGGGCGCCCATCCCGCCCAGCGCAGGGCGCGGGAGGTCCAGAGCAACAGCACCGTCAACAGAAACAGTTGAAAATCGATGGCCACATACCAGACGCCGGTCGACAACGCGTCGTGTCCCAGCACACTGTGCATCAGCAACCAGTGCGCCACATACTGCACCAAGCCGGCCGGTGCCGGCAGGATCGGATCATCGGTCCAATGGCGCGCCAGCTCGGCTGCCAGCACGGCGAGCGTCACCGCCACCCCAAAAGGCCAGGCCAGGCGGATATAGCGCCGGGTGACCAAACTCCAGGGACGATCCAGCAAGGCTGGTTTGCCGCACAGTAGCTGCGCGGTCAGAAATCCCGCAACCACCAGAAATACCTGCACCGCCCAGCGACCGTAATAGAGAAACCAGGCCACCATGTCCGGCGCCGCCTGCGTCACTGCCGCGGCCATAGGCCCGTAGGAAACCAGATGATGAATGACGATGATCTGCGCCGCGAGCGCCTTTAAACCATCGAGGAGCAGGGACCGATCCAACCGTCGTGATGGTTGTGACATACACACAACTCCGTGATCGCCAGCCCCAATAATGGTCGGGGTGAGAGGATTCGAACCTCCGGCCTCTACGTCCCGAACGTAGCGCT
>CAZRYZ010000055.1:0-9164 GCA_964604465.1 uncultured Dechloromonas sp.
CGTGGATGCGCGAGCACGTTAACGACCCCTGGGTGCAAAAGGCCAAGGCGGAGGGGTGGCGTTCACGCGCGGCGTTCAAGCTCATGGAAATCGACGACAAAGATAAGCTGATCCGGCGCGGCGGGATTATTGTAGATCTTGGCTGTACGCCCGGTGGCTGGTCTCAGGTGGCGCGCAAGCGTTTGGGCACGACCGGCCGGGTGATCGGCCTAGATCTGTTGCCTCTCGATCCGCTATTGCCGGGTGTGGAGTTTCTCCAGGGTGACTTTCATGACGAGGCGGTGCTCAGACAGGTCGAAGACCTTCTGCATGGCGCCAAGGTAGACCTTGTACTTTCCGACATGGCCCCCAATATGTCGGGTATCCCCATGTCCGATCAGGCGCGGTCGATTCATCTGGCCGAACTGGCGCTCGACTTTGCTGCCAATCACCTCCAGCCGCAGGGGGCGTTTCTGGTCAAGGTCTTCCAGGGCTCCGGTTTTGCGGAGTATGTGGTTGCCATGCGCCAGGTCTTCCGTAAGGTGGTCACCCGCAAACCGGATGCCTCGCGCGGACGCAGCAGCGAACTCTATCTGCTGGGGCAGGGGCTTAAAGATGCCGGATAGTTTGTTACGTCGGCCTCTTAAGCTTTAGACAAGGTTCTGCCCGTAACTCGGGGTAGAATGCCACATTAGGTTTATTTTCAGGCAGAAGCCATCGTGAATAACAATCTGTTCAGAAACGTCGCCATCTGGGTTGTCATCGGTCTGGTACTGATGACGGTTTTCAATCAGTTTAATAACAAACAGAACCCCCAGAATGCGGTCGAATACTCCCAGTTCATCGAAGAGGTGAAGGACGGGAAGATCAGCAAGGTTGTGATGGAGGGGCGGACGCTGAAGGCGACCACTACCGATGGCAAAAAGGTCACATCGTATGCGCCGCCGGATCTCTGGCTGGTTTCTGACCTGCTGAAGAGTGGCGTCAAGATCGAAGCCAAACCGGAAGAAGAGCCTTCGATGCTGATGAACATCTTCGTCAGCTGGTTCCCGATGCTGCTGCTGATCGGTGTCTGGATTTTCTTCATGCGCCAGATGCAGGGCGGCGGCGCCAAGGGTGGCGGCCCGTTCTCGTTTGGCAAGAGCAAGGCGCGCATGATGGATCAGGCGCAGAATACGGTGACTTTTGCCGACGTGGCCGGTTGTGATGAAGCCAAGGAAGAAGTCCAGGAATTGGTGGATTTCCTGAAGGATCCGACCAAGTTCCAGAAGCTAGGCGGTCGTATTCCGCGTGGGGTGCTGATGGTCGGTAGCCCGGGTACAGGTAAGACCCTGCTGGCCAAGGCCATTGCCGGTGAAGCCAAGGTGCCGTTCTTTTCGATTTCCGGTTCGGATTTTGTGGAAATGTTCGTCGGTGTGGGTGCCGCCCGTGTTCGTGACATGTTCGAACAAGCCAAGAAACAGTCTCCCTGCATCATTTTCATCGATGAAATCGATGCCGTTGGTCGCCATCGCGGTGCCGGTCTGGGAGGCGGCAACGACGAGCGCGAGCAGACGCTGAACCAGATGCTGGTCGAGATGGATGGCTTTGAAGGCAGCCAAGGCGTGATTGTGATCGCCGCCACTAACCGTCCGGATATTCTCGACCCGGCGCTGCTGCGTCCTGGCCGTTTCGACCGTCAGGTGGTCGTACCGCTGCCGGATATCCGCGGTCGTGAAGAAATCATCAAGGTGCACATGCGCAAGGTTCCTGTGGCGCCAGACATCAAGGCCGACATTCTGGCCCGCGGTACACCCGGCTTCTCGGGCGCGGATCTGGCCAACCTGGTGAATGAGGCCGCACTTTTTGCCGCCCGTCAGAACAAGCGTCTGGTCGACATGGAAGACTTCGAAAAGGCCAAAGACAAGATCATGATGGGTGCCGAGCGCCGCAGCATGGTCATGAGTGAAGACGAAAAGCGCAACACGGCGTATCACGAGTCCGGTCATGCGGTGGTGGCCAAGCTCCTTCCCAAGTCGGATCCGGTGCATAAGGTCACGATCATTCCGCGCGGCCGTGCGCTGGGCGTGACTATGCAACTGCCGGAGCAGGACCGTTACGCCTACGACAAGCAGTATCTCCTGGATCGCATTGCCGTGCTTTTTGGTGGTCGCGTGGCCGAAGAGCTGTTCATGCATCAGATGACCACGGGCGCCTCGAACGATTTTGAGCGGGCAACCTCGATGGCGCGTGACATGGTGACCCGTTACGGCATGTCGGATCTGGGCCCGATGGTTTATGGCGAAAATGAGGGCGAAGTTTTCCTCGGCCGCTCGGTAACAACCCATAAGGCTGTCTCGGAAGCGACCATGCAGCAGGTGGATGCCGAAATCCGCCGGATCATCGACGAGCAATATGGTCTGGCCAAGCGTCTGCTCGATGAGAACCGTGACAAGGTGGAGGCGATGACCCAGGCCCTGCTGGAATGGGAAACCATCGACGCGGATCAGATCAACGACATCATGGCCGGCAATACGCCGCGCCCACCGCAACCCCCGGGATCTTCCTCAACGCCGCCGGCACCGGCGGCTGAGGGTGCGTCGGGTGCTGCAGCAGCAGCCTGAGCTCCTAAGGCCACGGCTTGATTCGCTGAACTTAGGGCCGACCCGTGTGGGGTCGGCCTTTTTATTCGACGGACCCTTATGGATCACACCATTCTCTGCGGACGGCATGTCCTGACATGGTCGGCGGGTTGCCCGCTGGTGATGGGAATCGTTAATGTCACCCCGGACTCTTTTTCGGGGGACGGACTCATGAATCGAACGGATGAGGCCTTTGATCAGGCCATGCGCATGATGGCGTCTGGTGCGCATCTGGTCGACATCGGTGCCGAGTCGACGCGGCCCGGCGCCGATGCGGTTGGGCTGGAAGAAGAGCTTAACCGGTTACTCCCTTTGCTGGAGCGTCTGGTAGACGCCGGCGTACCGGTCTCAGTCGATACGTATAAAGCAGTGGTCATGGCCGAGTCGATTCAACGGGGCGCGGGTCTGGTGAACGACATTACTGCCCTTGGCGATCCGGCATCGGCCAGTGTGCTCGCCCCGCATGAGCACGTCTCGGTCTGTCTGATGCATATGCAGGGCGCGCCACGCTCGATGCAGCAGGCGCCGGCCTATCAGGATGTGGTCACCGAAGTGACGGGTTTTCTTCGCCAGGCGATGGCCAGAGCATTGACCGCCGGCATTGATCGGGACCGACTACTGCTGGACCCCGGATTTGGATTTGGCAAGACCTTTGTTCATAATCAGCAATTGTTCCGGGCTTTACCCGAACTGGTTGCCCTCGGCTTACCGGTTCTCGTGGGTGTGTCACGCAAGACCATGATCGGTCATGTGCTCGACAAGCCGGTCAGTGAACGCGTTGCCGGGAGTGTGGCAGCTGCCATACTGGCGGCTCAATCGGGTGCCGCTGTCGTTCGGGTACACGACGTTCCGGAAACGGTGGATGCACTCAAGGTGCTGGCCGCGCTCGGGTCGATGGGTGTTGAGCACTAAATTATTATCAGGGAGTCAGAAGGGCATGAGTCGCAAATATTTCGGGACAGATGGTGTGCGTGGTCGTGTCGGACAATATCCCATCACGCCGGACTTCGTGCTCCGCCTGGGTTATGCAGCCGGCCGTGTACTGGTGCGCCGGGGAGATATGGGCGACCACCGGCCCGGCGTATTGATCGGCAAAGACACGCGCAACTCGGGCTATATGCTCGAGGCCGCTCTGGAAGCCGGGTTCTCCGCTGCCGGGGTTGATGTCTGCCTGACGGGTCCGTTGCCGACGCCCGGGATCGCCTACCTGACGCGCGCCCTGCGCTTGCAAGCGGGCGTGGTCATTTCGGCTTCCCATAATCCCTTTGAAGACAATGGCATCAAATTCTTTTCGGCGGATGGCAAGAAACTGCCTGATGAGGTGGAGCGTGCCATTGAGACGGCCATCGATGAGATGGACGGTAAACCGATGCAGACGGTGCCCCCCAGGGATCTGGGGCGGGCCCGTCGGATTGATGATGCGGCAGGCCGCTACATCGAATTCTGCAAGAGTACGGTCCCGGCCACCTTTGATCTGCGTGGTCTGAAGATCGTGGTTGATTGCGCCCATGGCGCGGCCTACCATATCGCCGCCGAAGTGCTTCATGAGCTCGGTGCCGATGTGGTGGCGATCGGCAACGCACCCGATGGCCTGAATATCAACGCCGGCGTCGGCGCGCTGCACCCCGAGTCGCTTGGCCAAAAGGTTGTGGCGGTTGGGGCAGACCTCGGCATTGCTTTGGATGGCGATGCGGATCGCCTGGTCATGGTGGATGCCTCTGGACAGGCCTACGATGGTGACCAGATTCTGTATGCCATCGTTGCCGACCGCCTGCGTGATGGCCCCGTGGATGGCGTTGTCGGAACGCTAATGACCAATATGGCACTGGAGCGGGCGCTCGCCGAACGGGGTGTGCCCTTCAAACGAGCCAAAGTGGGTGACCGCTATGTCATGGAGCTGTTGGCGGCCGAGGGGTGGCTGTACGGCGGCGAGAACTCCGGCCATATTCTGGCCCTGGATCGCCACACCACGGGTGATGGTCTGGTATCGGCGCTGCAGGTGCTGGTGGCGCTCAAGCGCGCCGGGGGCAGCCTGGCCGAGCTGCTGGGTGGCTTGAGTCCGTACCCGCAAACCATGATCAATGTGCCCATCACATCGGGTTTTGACTGGCAGGGGCAACCGGCTTTGCAGGCAGCTGTCGCGGCGTCCGAAGCCCGACTTTCGGGTCGTGGGCGGGTTCTGTTGCGCCCGTCAGGGACCGAACCGGTCCTTCGAGTGATGGTCGAGGCAGAAGAGGTCGCACTATCCCGCGAAGAGGCAAAGGCCATCGTGGCTGTGGTCCGATCGCTGGTCTGATTGACCAAAAGACCCTAAAAATTATAGAATTACACACAGAAATAGGCGCTCGCCAACCGGTTGAGCGCCTTTTTATCGTAATCCTTTCGAAGTGAAGCCCCTCATGACGGTCGAAAGAAAACCCCTGGTTGTGGGTAACTGGAAAATGAACGGTGCCTTCGAGGCGAACCGGACATTGCTGGAATCCCTGATGGCGGCGCTGGCGCATAAGCCACTGCCGGAAATAGGCGTGTGTCCGCCGTTTCCCTATCTGCCTCAGGTAGGTGCCTTGCTGGCCAGTTCGCCGATTCGCTGGGGTGCGCAGACCGTGAGTGAACATCGCGTGGGGGCTTACACCGGTCAGGTCAGTGCATCCATGCTGAGCGATCTGGGCTGCGCCTACGTCATCGTTGGTCATTCGGAGCGTCGCCAGTTTTGTGGTGAAACCGATGAGCAGGTTGCTAACCAGACCATGGCGGCACTGGATAGCGGCTTGGAGCCCATTATTTGCGTAGGCGAGTTGGCCGCCGAAGAGGCCGCCGGACAGACCCTGAGCGTCATTGACCGGCAGCTGGCGCCCGTATTAGCCATGCTGGCGGGTGTGGCGGATGAGGGGGCCAGTGTGGTCATCGCCTATGAGCCGGTGTGGGCAATCGGGACCGGCAAAACCCCCACGCCTGAGGGCGTCCAGGCAGTTCATGCCCATATCCGTCAGCAATTGCAGGCGGCTGGGCTAGTTCGGACACGCATCCTATATGGTGGCAGCGTCAAGGCGGCAAATGCTCAATTGCTCTTCGGTCTCCCGGATGTCGATGGGGGTCTGATTGGCGGCGCCGCCCTCGATGCCGAAGAATTCAGTACAATCTGCACCGCTGCGGCGGTCTGCAGTCTGTGACACCGCATTTTTTCAGGAAAGAGAAGTAGGCAATCAGATGGATATTCTTTACGTCATCGTACTTATTGTGAACATTGCGGCAGCCTTGGGTGTCATCGGTCTTGTGCTGATGCAGCATGGCAAGGGTGCCGACATGGGCGCTGCATTTGGCAGCGGTGCATCAGGAAGTCTGTTCGGTGCAACCGGATCGGCCAACTTCCTGTCGCGTTCGACCGCAGTTCTGGCGACGCTCTTCTTTGTGACGGCGCTTCTACTAGCCAATCTACAATCTTCGCAAGCGAAAAGTTCTGGCAGTGTCATGCAATCCAATGTAGAATCCACACCCGCTGGCGCAGGTGTTGCGGCGGTTCCCGCGGACGGAAAATCAGCCGATCCGGAGGGGGCGTCCAAAGCCAAAAACGTGCCTCGTTAAGTGGCTGACAAAGCCGCTTAGCGAACGGAATTGCCGACGTGGTGAAATTGGTAGACACGCTATCTTGAGGGGGTAGTGGCGCAAGCTGTGCGAGTTCGAGTCTCGCCGTCGGCACCAGAGCAGCGGCTGAGAGGCTCTGCAGGTAGTAAAACGTGGTTTAGCGACAATTTGGCAAACTTTGGGTGACTTGATGCTCGAAAATTACTTTCCGATCCTGGTATTCGTCGCAGTCGGTCTTGCTGTGGGTCTTCTGGCCCGTCTGCTGAACCATTTTGTTGCCCCCAACAACCCTGATAGTGAAAAGCTTTCCGCCTACGAGTGTGGCTTTGAGGCCTTCGAAGATGCGCGGATGAAGTTCGATGTTCGTTACTATCTTCTGGCGATTATCTTTATCCTGTTTGATCTGGAAATCGCCTTCCTGTTCCCCTGGGCCGTTGTGATCAAGGAAATCGGCATGCATGGCTTTATTGCCATGATGGTCTTCCTGAGCATCCTGGTTGTGGGCTTTATCTACGGCTGGCGCAAGCGCGCCTTCGAGTGGGAGTAAGTCATGTCCAAGATTCAGGGCGTACTCAATGAAGGCTTTGTCACCACGACAGCTGACAAACTGATTAATTACTGCCGTACCGGTTCCTTGTGGCCGATGACCTTCGGTCTGGCCTGCTGTGCGGTCGAGATGATTCACGCCGGTACCGCCCGGTACGACCTTGACCGATTCGGTATGGTGTTCCGTCCCAGCCCGCGTCAGTCCGATCTGATGGTGGTGGCAGGGACGCTCACGAACAAGATGGCGCCCGCGCTGCGCAAAGTCTATGACCAGATGGCCGAACCCCGCTGGGTCGTCTCGATGGGCTCCTGTGCCAATGGTGGTGGCTATTACCATTATTCGTATTCGGTTGTGCGCGGTTGTGATCGCATTGTGCCGGTGGACATCTATGTGCCGGGCTGCCCCCCGACTGCCGAAGCGCTGCTGTATGGCCTGATCCAGCTGCAGAACAAGATCCGTCGTACGAGCACGATTGCTCGCTGATAACGGCAAGGGACCCCAGATCATGACGCAAAACACACAAGCCCTCGCTGATACCCTGCAACAGGTGCTGGGTGATCGCATTGTCCGTCTCAAGCAGGCGCTCGGTGAGGTCACCATTGAAGTCGCCGCTGCTGATTACCATGCCGTTGCACTGCAGCTGCGTGATGCGGCCGGTCTCCGCTTTGATCAGCTGATCGACCTGTGCGGCATGGATTATTCGACTTATGGCGGCAAGGAATCGCACCCGCAGCGCTTTGCTGCCGTGGTGCACCTGCTATCGGTCGAACTGAATCAGCGTGTCCGTGTGCGCGTCTACGCGCCGGATGTTCAGATGCCGGTTCTGGATTCGGTCGTTGACATTTGGACAGCCGCTAACTGGTTCGAGCGCGAAGCCTTCGACTTGTACGGCATCCTGTTCTTGAACCACCCCGATCTGCGCCGTATCTTGACTGATTACGGTTTTGTCGGCCATCCGTTCCGCAAAGACTTCCCGATCTCGGGTTATGTCGAAATGCGCTACGACGATGAGCAGAAACGCGTTATTTACCAACCCGTCACGATCGAGCCGCGCGAAAACACGCCGCGTATCGTCCGTGAAGAGACCTACGGCGAGCCGGCGCGCTAAGCGCAGGTTCATATCAACGAGACAGTACGGACCATACCGGGCATCCAGGATCGCAGCATGTCAGAGATTCGTAACTACACATTGAACTTTGGTCCCCAGCACCCCTCGGCACACGGCGTGCTGCGTCTGGTGTTGGAACTGGATGGTGAAACCGTCGAACGTGCGGACCCGCATATCGGCCTGCTCCATCGTGCGACCGAAAAACTGGCCGAAACGCGCACCTGGGTGCAGTCAGTGCCCTACATGGATCGCCTCGATTATGTGTCGACCATGTGTAATGAGCATGCCTACTGCATGGCCATCGAAAAAATGCTCGGTATCGAAGTACCGGAGCGTGCCCAGTACATCCGCGTGATGTTCGATGAGGTTACCCGTCTACTTAATCACCTTCTGTGGATCGGTTGTCACGGCCTTGACGTGGGCGCCATGACCATGGCGCTTTATACCTTCCGTGATCGTGAAGACCTCATGGATGTCTACGAGTCGGTGTCAGGCGCCCGCTTGCATGCGGCTTACTTCCGCCCGGGTGGGGTATACCGCGATCTGCCGGAATCCATGCCCAAGTACGAAGTCTCGCGCTGGAAAGATGCCAAGCGCGTGGCGCAGCTGAATGAAAACCGTCAGGGGTCGCTGCTCGACTTCCTGGAGGACTTTACCAACCGCTTCCCGACCTATCTGGACGATTACCACAACCTACTGACCGATAACCGGATCTGGAAACAGCGTCTGGTCGGGATCGGCGTGGTCACGCCGGAACGCGCACTGAATATGGGTCTGACCGGCGCCATGCTGCGTGGCTCGGGCATCGAATGGGATCTGCGCAAAAAGCAACCCTATGAAGTGTACGACCGGATAGACTTCGATATCCCCGTCGGAACGAATGGGGACTCCTACGACCGCTATCTGGTGCGTATGGAAGAAATGGCCCAGTCCAACCGCATTATCAAGCAGTGTATTGCCTGGTTGCGTGCCAACCCCGGCCCGGTGATCTCCAGTGACTACAAAGTGGCGCCGCCGCCGCGTGAGTCCATGAAGACGAATATGGAAGAGCTGATTCACCACTTCAAGCTCTTTACCGAAGGGATTCATGTGCCGGAGAACGAATGCTACGCCGCCATTGAGCACCCGAAAGGCGAGTTTGGTATCTACCTGTCGTCGGATGGGGCTAACAAGCCTTATCGCATGAAGATTCGCGCCCCGGGCTTTGCCCATCTCTCGGCGCTGGAAGAGATGTCGCGCGGTCATATGATCGCTGACGTGGTCACGATTATCGGGACCCAGGATATCGTTTTTGGTGAGGTTGACCGCTAATGCTGACTCAGGAAAC
>CAZRYZ010000056.1:0-6717 GCA_964604465.1 uncultured Dechloromonas sp.
TGGCAAGGCAAACGTGTTCAGATTCAGGAGGCCGGTCAGATTATCCTGCAGGGCATTGCTGCGGGTGTGGATACGACAGGAGCACTGTGTATTAAAACCCCCGCCGGGGTTGAGCGGGTTGTCACGGGCGATGTGAGCCTGCGCAAGGTATAGTGCCACTCTATGAAACTCTTACTGGACATGGGCAACACCCGCCTGAAGTGGGGGCTGGCTGACGAAGGTCAGCCTGACCGTGTGCAGCTTCAGCGTTCGGGGGCTCTCGATTATGGAACAGAAAGTCTGGCTGCCTGGGCTGAAGAATGTCAGTCTTGCTTGCTAGATGACATCTGTTTTGCCAGCGTTGTGGATGCCGAACGGGAGAAGGCCGTGCTCTCTGCCTTACCGGGGCACCTTGGTCCACGCCGTCTTCAGGTGTCTGAGTCAATCGCTGGACTTGAAAATGCCTATGCGACCCCCGAGACACTGGGCGTTGATCGCTGGGCCGCCGCCATCGGTGCCTGGTCGCTGATGGGCGGACCCTGTCTGGTGATTAGCGCCGGCACAGCGACCACGGTCGATCTGATTCAGGTTAACCAAAGGGGTGCTATCTATCGGGGTGGTCTGATTCTGCCCGGTGTCAGTCTGATGCTGGAAGCCCTGCATAAGGGCACCGCCCGCTTACCGCAGGCCGTGGGTGTGTATCGTGCGGCACCGGACGTGGCCGATAACACCCTGGATGCCATGACCTCGGGGGCACTTGAGGCAACGTGTGGTGCCATTGAGCGGATGGCCCAGCGCCTGGATAACAGGGCCCCATGGGTCATCACTGGGGGGGGTGCGCCGCGTCTGGCATCGGTTCTGGGGGCTCGGGCGAAAGTGATTGATGGGTTAGTGCTGGAGGGGCTGGCCCGTGTTTGATGGGGGCAATAAGAGATGAGCCGTCTTAAGAAAATTAAGAACAAGAAACTGCCACCCAAGGCACCCAGTAATTTTAGAATGGTCCTCACCGAGGAGCTATTGGCACTCTGGTCATTTATCACCAGCAACTGGATCTATGTCCTGCCGGGTATTTTGCTATTGGTCGTGGTGATTTATCTGGTGCGACCCGTCCCGCCGAAGACCGTCACGATCGCCACCGGGCAGGCACACTCCTCTGCGGATGTGGTCGGGCATCAGTACCGCGAATTCTTCCGGCAGTACGGGGTCAATCTGGAACTCGTCAAAACGCGCGGTAATGAAGAAAACCTGCTGCTCCTTGAGCAGGGCAAGGTGGATGCCGTGTTTTCCCAGGGCGGGATGCCCTTAGGCGAAAACACGGACCACCTGTTGTCTCTGGGCGCCATCTCCAATTTGCCACTCTGGCTGTTTTACCATGGTGCAGAGGCGCATGAGGTCGATCTCAACAGCTTTCTAGCCGGTCGCCGCACCTCCGTGAATATCAAGGGCAGCAGTACCCAGGCGTTACTTCGGCCCATTCTCGCCGATCAGGGCATCGATATCAGCGCGTCCCCCGGGTTAGTGCACCTGAATACGGCCGAATCGATTCAGGCTTTCAAAGACCACAAGATCGATGCGTTGTTTCTTGCCGGTAGTATGGATTCCCAGAACCTGCGTGATCTGGTTCTGGTGCCCGGAGCCCGCATTTACAGCTTTAAGTTAGCCGATGCCTATGCGCGCCACTTTCCCTATCTGTCTGCGCTGACACTGCCAGCGGGTTCTTTCAGAATTCATCCGCCGCTTCCGGTCAATGATGTCCGGTTAATCGCCACTACGCTCGACTTGCTGACCACGGATGCGTTGCATCCGGCATTGCAGTTGTTGTTTATGGAAGCGACTGCCGACTTTGAGGCGCATCGTATTGCTTATTTCTCGCGGGGTAGATTCCCGGCCTACATCGATACCCGAATTCCTGAAAGCGATGTGGCGCGTCGTTACTTCAAGAGTGGTTCGCCCCTTTTGTGGGGGCATGCGCCGTATTGGGTCGCGAGCCTCTTTGACGAGGCCTGGTTCTATCTGCTGGCGATTGGCGCCATTGTGATTCCGTTAGTCAGCTTTGTGCCAAGCTACCGGCGGACACACGCCTCATTGAGCATCGAATCCTGTTACGATGATTTACGCCGTATCGAGGTGGCCATTTCCCGTTCGCAGACGGGAGCTGAGCCGCTGGATCCATTGCTGCTGGAAGAGATTGGTCGCCTGAAAGATCGGGCTCGTGAGCTCTGGGTGCCTACGGGTAACCGGACGGCGTATTACGATCTTCTGGCGGCGATTCATATTGTGCGTGAAGACCTGCTCGCTTCGCTCAATCGAGCGGCGGCCTCTCACTAGATTTCGATAACGGGCAGATTGCCCACATGCCCACGAAGTGCTTGCCGCGCTTCGCGCCAATTGGGGTACATGGTTTCGACGACCGCCCAGAATCGGGGGCTGTGATTCATTTCCTTCAGGTGCGCGAGTTCGTGCGTGACCACGTAGTCGATCATCGGGATCGGCAAATGAATGAGTCGCCAGTTCAGCCGGATATGCCCGCGTGAATTACAGCTACCCCAGCGTGTCCGGGCCTGGGTCAGCGAAAGCGTTGGCATGGAAACGCCGAGCAGCTCAGCGTAGTGCGCTACCCGTTTTTCAAAACACTCGAGTGCCCGTTGGCGCAGCCAGCCGACCAGAGCCCGGTGGGTACGGGTGATATCAACGGGAACCCGGGTGGAGAGTTTGAGTAACCCATTGGTGAGCTGAATCTGCGGGGTGCGTGCCGTATGTGTTTGCACTTCAACCGGGAGTGATTCCCCCAGATAGGGTAGGGGGTGGCCGTGATGAATCGACCAGGTCTGGAGAAAACGCTCCTCCCGCCACTCATCGAGTTTCTGGATGACCCAGTTTTCGTGTGTCTGAATGAGCTGCTCTGCTTCGCGTAGGGTCGTGCGCATCGGTCCGAGTACGCGCAAGCCCCGGTGATCAATCGTCAGGCTCAGGCTGCGCCGGCGGCGGCGCTTGATCGTATAGGGAACAATGCGGTCGGCGAGCGTGATGCTGCGGGGTTGCTCATCGGGCGCGGGCACCCTCTGATCTGGTTCGCCGTTACCGAACAGCAGGAAGTTCATCCATCGCATCTCGAATCCATGTTTCGACACGTTGGTTTAATTCTGCGTCACTCAGGCCATTAGGGTCAATGGCTGGTCCGAATCGACAGGTGATAGTGCCAGACTGTTTGATGAAGGCATTGCGTGGCCAGAGCTCTCCCGCATTGTGAGCCACCGGAATAACTGGCGCGCCTGTGCGCGTTGCCAGATGGGCCCCACCGGCTTTGAATCTGCCCATCTTGCCCGGAGCGACACGCGTCCCTTCCGGAAAGATGATGATCGACAACCCTTCAGCCAATCGCTGCCGACCCTGTGTGACGATTTTTTCAAGCGCAGATTTGCCCGAGCTGCGATCAATCCAGATCATCCTGAGGCCCCATAGCGCCCAGCCAAAAAACGGGATGTAGAGGAGCTCACGTTTCAGCACAAACACGGCGGGTGGTGTCCAGACCTGAAGTGCTACCGTCTCCCAGGCCGACTGGTGTTTGGCGAGGTAGATGGCTGGTGTCGATGGGATGTTATCGCGCCCCTCAACGACGACCCGGATGCCGAGCACAAAGCGGGTCAATAGCATGAACCCGGCGCGCCAGAAATTACAGACCTTATAGCAACTGATAAAGCGCGGCCTTGATGGGAGAACGTAGGTGCAGAGCACCAGAATGCCACAGAAGATGGTCCAGAGGGCGAGCAGGATGCTGAAAAGCGTGGAGCGGACCAGGGTCATCGACTACTTCTCGGCGTCCTGGGTCAGGAGTGCCTCAACGGCCTGCGCCAGATCATCGTAAATGAGGGTGTTGGCGGGCAAGTTGCCCTCAGCCTCGGTCTTGGTGCCTTTGCCGGTACGAACCAGTATGGGCGCACAACCCGCAGCGCTGCCAGCCTGCAGATCACGGAGCGAGTCACCGATGGTGGGCACGCCGGTCAGATCCATGTTGTAGACCTGGGCGATACGCTCGTACATACCGGGTTTGGGTTTGCGGCAATCACACTGATCTTCAGACGTGTGCGGACAATAAAAGATCGCGTCAATCCGGCCGCCCACGGCGGCCAGTGCCTTGTGCATCTTTTCATGCATGGCGTTTAGCGTATCCATATCAAAGAGACCGCGCCCAATGCCCGATTGGTTGGTGGCCACGAGAATGCGATAACCCGCCTGGTTCAGCCGGGCAATCGCTTCCAGGCTCCCCTCAATAGGCTTCCATTCGGCCGGCGACTTGATATAAAGCGCCGAATCGATATTGATGACGCCGTCACGGTCAAGGATGATGGTCTTCATGAGGCGCTGACTCCCGGGGCTTAGACGGCGAGACGGGCGATGTCGGCGACCGCATTCATCTGGTCGGACAGGGCTTTGAGAAGCGCCAGTCGATTCTGGCGGACCTTGGCATCTTCTGCCATCACCATCACATCCTCAAAGAAGGCGTCGACGCTGCTGCGCACTTTGGCCAGCGCCATCAGGGCATCGGTGTAGGCCTCGGCCCGCATGGCATCGCTCACAATGGGTGCGAGCGCCGTAACCTGATCAAACAGCGCTTTTTCCGGCGCTTCGGTGAGCAGCGACTGTTGGGGCGCGCCCAGAGTAGAAAGGTCGTCCACTTTCTTGAGCAGGTTACCAATACGCTTGTTGGCGGCGGCGAGTGCCTGGGCATCCGGCTGAGCAGTGAATTCGCGAACGGCCGCCAGGCGGGCCGGTACACGGTCAATGCGTGCCGGGTTGAGTCCGAGCACGGCCTCTATCACGTCCTGAGGTTCGCCCTGGTCCTTGAGAAGATTGCGCAGGCGATCCGTGATGAAACCCAGCAGAGCGGGCTCGAAGTCGGGCTGCAAGGTTCCGGCCGGGAAGGTGGCCGCAGACCACTGGATGAGCTGTGGGAGTTCGAGGGGAAGCTGACGCTCCATCAGCAGACGGAGGACGCCCAGCGCCGCACGGCGTAAACCGAAGGGGTCGCGGTCGCCGGTCGGCTTTTCGCCAATGCCAAAGAACGCCACCAGCGTATCCAGCTTATCAGCCAGCGCCACGGCGCAGCCCACATTATTGCCGGGCAGCTCGTCGCCGGCAAAACGCGGGCGGTAGTGATCGGCAATCGCTTCGGCGACATCAGCCGCTTCGCCATCATGCTGGGCATAGTAGCGGCCCATGATGCCTTGCAGTTCGGGGAACTCGCCGACCATATCGGTGACAAGATCCGCCTTGGCCAGTTCGGCGGCGCGGGCGACATGGGTCGTGTCAGCGCCAATGGCATGAGCGATCTGGGTGGCTAGATTCTGCACGCGGAGCAGGCGATCCAGCTGAGATCCCAGCTTGTTGTGATACACCACATTGCCCAGCTTGGCGATCCGCGAGGCCAGGGGTTCCTTGCGATCCTGCGTGAAGAAGAAGCGCGCATCCGAGAGGCGTGGTCGCACCACGCGCTGGTTACCACCGATGATGTGCTTCGGATCGGCCACCTGCATGTTCGAGACGATCAGGAACTGATTGCGCAGCTTGCCGGTGTTGTCGAGCAGTGGGAAATACTTCTGGTTCTGCTGCATGGTCAGAATCAGACACTCCTGCGGCACTTCGAGAAATTCCGGTTCGAACTCACCCACGTAAACCACAGGCCATTCGACCAGCGCCGTCACCTCATCAAGCAGGCCATCCGCCTGGTTAATCTGTGCGCCTAATGCCTGGGCCTTGGCGGCGAGCTGCGTGGCGATGGTGCCCCGGCGTTCTGCGTAATCCGCCACGACCTTGCCGTCGTTGCGCAGCGTTTCGGCGTACGCATCGGCACTCGGGATCGTAATCAGGCCTTGCGACAGGAAGCGGTGCCCCAGCGTTTGTTGGCGTGACTGTAGGCCGAGCACCTCGCCCGGGATCAGTTGTTCGCCATGCAGTTGGATCAGACCATGCACCGGTCGGACAAACTGAACGTCGGAATCACCCCAGCGCATGACTTTAGGAATCGGCAGTTTCTTGAGGGAGTCACTGACGATACCGCTTAGGGCATCCGCCAAGGGGGCGCCAGCGACCTGCATCGTGTAGAAGAAGGTCTCGGACTTGCCGTCCATGCGCTTGGTGAACTTGGAAAGCTCGCTCGCAGGAATGCCCTTGGCGTCCAGTTTCTTGAGCAGGGCCGGCGAAGGGGTGCCATCGGCGCCAAGCGCCACGCTCACCGGCATCAGCTTTTCTTCGACTTCCTGATTCGGAGCCACCGAAAGTACATCGGGTATCAGCACAGCCAGACGGCGTGGTGTGGCAAACCACTGATAAGTCAGGTTGTCGGCTACGAGTTTTTTCTGGACCAGACCGGCATAGACGCCGGCCGAGAACACTTCACCAAAACGGGCCAGTGCCTTCGGGGGCAGTTCTTCGGTCAATAGCTCGACCAGCAGGGGGGCTTTGCTTACTGAAGTCATCATGCAGCCTCCTGTTTGGCTGCGCCGTGGCACATCGGGAAGCCCAGTGCCTCGCGGCTGTCGTAATAGGCCTGCGCGACCTGGCGTGCCAAAGCACGTACGCGACCGATATAGGCGGCGCGCTCAGTCACCGAAATGGCACCGCGGGCGTCAAGCATATTGAAATTGTGCGAACACTTCATGACCTGCTCGAAGGCGGGGAGCGGTAGACCGATTTCCATCAGGCGCTTGGCTTCGGCTTCGTGGTCGGAGAAATGGCGGA
>CAZRYZ010000056.1:6817-9000 GCA_964604465.1 uncultured Dechloromonas sp.
AGACCGATTTCCATCAGGCGCTTGGCTTCGGCTTCGTGGTCGGAGAAATGGCGGAACAGCATATCCACCTGAGCATGCTCGAAGTTATAAGTCGACTGCTCCACCTCGTTCTGATGGAAGACATCGCCATAGGTCACCACGGTGTCGCCATTTTTTGCCCAGACCAGGTCGTACACGTTTTCCACGCCTTGTAGGTACATGGCGAGACGTTCCAGACCATAAGTAATCTCGCCGAGCACTGGCTTACAGGTGAGTGAGCCGACTTCCTGGAAGTAGGTGAACTGGGTGACTTCCATGCCATCCAGCCAGACTTCCCAACCCAGACCCCAGGCGCCCAGCGTTGGTGACTCCCAGTCATCCTCGACAAAGCGGATATCGTGTTCTTCGGTCTTGATCCCCAGCGCACGCAGCGAATCGATATACAGATCCATGATGTTCGCCGGCGAAGGCTTCAGCACGACCTGGTACTGGTAGTAGTGCTGAAGGCGGTTCGGGTTCTCGCCATAGCGACCATCCTTGGGGCGGCGCGAGGGTTGAACGTAGGCGGCATTCCAGGGCTCGGGGCCAATGGCACGCAGGAAGGTGGCGGTGTGGAAGGTGCCCGCACCGACTTCGATATCGTAGGGTTGGAGCAGAACGCAGCCGTGGCGGTTCCAGAATTCCTGCAGACGCAGAATGACGTCCTGAAAGGTCAGCATGTTGTTATCCGAAGCGAGTGTGGGCGCAGAAATCGCGCCCGGTTAAATCCAGAACCCCCGATTTTACGGGTTTTTATGCCGGAGAACAGCAGAATCGTTAGGCCTGGCGCCGATTTAGGCGGACCGGTGTTTGCGCGATAGCGAACCCCACGCCAAAAGGGTGAGGCACAGGCCGATGACCGGCCAGTTCTTCCAGCGCTGGAAAGGGGTAGTGCCTTGCATGCCCTGTACGTTGGCGATAAGCGCATTGCGGGTGAATGCTGCCAGAACGGCCTGTCGCTCGCCACGCGGTCCGATGACTGCGGTCATCCCCGTGTTAGTAGCACGTAGCATCGGGCGACCGTTCTCCAGCGCCCGGATCTGGGCGATCTGGAGATGCTGCGGTTGTGCCAGTGAGTCGCCAAACCAGGCCGTATTGGACAGGTTCACCATCATCGTGGCGCCCCTGGCTCGCCGCGCAATCTCGCTACCGAAGATATCTTCATAGCAGATGTTGACGGCGACCTTCTGGTGGTTGAGTTGCATCAGGGGTTGATCTAGCTCGCCCGCCGTAAAGTTGGGTAACGGCATATGGAGCCGTTCCAGGAACCAGCCAAAACCCGGTGGGGTTGTTTCGCCAAACGGCACCAGATGAACCTTGTTGTAGATCTGGAGCGGGTCACTGCCCAGCGAGACCGCACTATTGGCATACCAATTCCGCGAGGGTGTTTCAGGATTGTTATCACCGGTAGGGACGCCCATCAGAATGTTGCCGCGTTGCTCTTGTCCGATGCGCTGCAGATCCTGCAAAAACTCGGGAGGCGCCTCAGAGAACAGGGAGGGGATGGCGGTCTCGGGCAGGATAATCAGCGTTGCCGGATTATTACGGGCCAGCTGGAAATAGGTGAGTAGCGTCTGAACATAAAGCTCAGGCTGCCATTTCATCGACTGAGGTACATTGCCCTGTAGAAGCGAGACTTTAATCGGTGCACCCTCGGTACGGGTCCAATGAACCTGGTGTAGACCAACACCCGCCAGCATAAGGAGACCGATGACGACCGCTAGTGGGGTCAGCGTGGCAGACCAGCGCCAGGCCTGATGCTGCATTCTGAGCCAGACCTCGCCCGCCAATCCGGCGATCCACACGGTCAGAAAACTCAACCCATAGGCTCCCAGAACGGGTGCATAACCAGCCAGGGGACTGGGCGGGGTCTGGGTGTAACCCAGGCTCAACCAGGGGAATCCGGTGAACGCCCAGCCACGTAGCATTTCAAACGCCGCCCAGCTTGCGGCAAAGATCAGCGGGCTAAACAGACGGGGAATCCGTGCCAGAGCATCATGCGTCTGCTGGGCATGGGCCTGGCCGGCATGCGTCCAGCGGAAAAATCCGGCCGCCAGCATCGGGTAGATCGAAAGATAGGCGGCAAAGAGGAACGTGGCCAGCAGTGCCAGTGGCATTGGCATGCCACCGATATCGTGCATGCTGACATAGACCCAGGAGACGCC
>CAZRYZ010000057.1:0-8926 GCA_964604465.1 uncultured Dechloromonas sp.
AAATAACCGGTTACACTATAGGGAATTAGGTTCGGCGACCCATCGATCGGCCACTGGCACCAGGGCATAGACCCTGCCCCCTCTGACCCCTTGAGATCCTGTTTGCCAGGACCAGAATAACGAACACAACACGGGGGCGGGTAATGAGCGGGGCAGACAATTCCGAGGCTTTAGGTCCGGCGGCCGGATTTGCCGATAAGTGGACCGAAAAACTTCCCCTCGCCCGATTCCGCCCCAAACTCCTTGATTGCCTCAAGGACTACACCCCGGAACAGTTATCGCACGATGTTGCCGCAGGCGTCACCGTTGGCGTACTCGCACTGCCCTTGGCCATCGCTTTTGCCATTGCCTCCGGCTGCTCGCCCACCGCCGGCATCTGGACCGCGATTGTGGCTGGTTTCATTATCTCGCTGCTTGGTGGTTCACGCGTCCAGATCGGTGGCCCCACGGGAGCCTTCATCCCCATTGTCTTTGGCATCGCCAGCGTCTACGGTTTCCAGAACCTGATGGTTGCCACCATCATTGCCGGCATCCTGCTCTTTGTCATGGGCCTGACCAAGATGGGCATGCTGATTCGCTTTATCCCGATAAGTGTGGTGATTGGCTTCACCAACGGCATCGCTGTTGTGATCTTCATGAGTCAGATCAAGGATTTCTTTGGGCTCGACATCCCCGCTATGCCGGCCGAATTTTTCGAGCGTATGGAAACCCTCTGGGCCTATGCCGGCACTATGGATGCGCCTACCGTCATCATGTCGGTACTGTCGTTAGCCGGTCTGATTCTCTGGAATAAGCGGGCCGGGCGCTGGCTCCCCCTGCTGGGAAAAATACCAGGACCTCTCGCACTCCTCTTGATTGCTACCGGCCTGCAAGCGTTTTTTGCCTTCCCGGTCGAGACCATCGGCTCGCGCTTTGGTGGGATTCCCCGCGATATTCCGGAGATTGCACTCCCCAGCTTCTCGCTGTCGACCCTGAATCAGCTCATTCAGCCGGCAATTGCGATTGCCTTGCTTGGCGCCATCGAGTCACTGCTTTCGGCACGGGTCGCCGATGCCGCCATTGATGACCGGCATGATCCCAATCAGGAACTCATGGCCCAGGGCATTGCCAACATCGTGGCGCCACTTTTTGGCGGCTTTGCCGCAACCGGGGCTATTGCACGAACGTCAACCAATGTACGTGCCGGTGGCCGCTCCCCCTTTGCCGGCATTTTTCATGCGCTGACCTTACTGCTGGTCGTGCTCGTTGCCGCACCGGCGGCCGTATATGTGCCCCTACCCGCATTGTCAGCCATCCTCATGCTGGTGGCCTGGAACATGGGCGAATGGCATGAGTTTGCGTTACTCAAGCGTTACCCGATGCCCTACCGCATCATTCTCGTCTCCACCTTTATCGTCACCGTGGTCTTTGACCTCACCCTAGCGGTTGAGCTGGGCATGATCCTCGCCTGCCTGTTCTACCTCTACCGGATGTCGGAACTGACTCAGGTCGAACGGATTCCACTGGAGGATTACTATGGCTCCGGTGCACTCAGCAATGACCGCGGTGAATCGCATATCGCGGCATTCAGGATCTATGGTTCCCTGTTCTTTGCCTCGATCGGCAAGCTGGAAGAACTGGTTGCCGACCCGAAGCATCACACCCGGGTTCTGATTCTCGATATGTCGAAAACTGTATCTTTGGACACAACCGGCCTGGATATCCTCCAGACACTCAATCGGACGCTCAGCAAAATTGGCGGTCAACTCATCATCTGTAGCCTAAACAACCAACCGGCCTCAATGATCGAACGCTCCGGTTTTGGTGAAATCCTGGGCCCGCGGGGCGTTAGTCACAGCTTAACGGATGCGTTGCTGCGTGCCCAACTGATAATCCAGTCGGACCCGGTCGCGACCGAGGATGCCGCGTAGGGCATCAATCAGATCGGTATCCGGTCGCACCCGCAGATTCTCTCCGAGCTCTAACTCGGCTTCCGCCTGACCGTTGCTATAAGTGAGCGAGACTGGGCAGCCTTTCACGGTGCCAGCTGCCCCGGCATCGGCCAACTGGGCAAAGGGTTGCAATAGCTCGTGAATGCGGCGAACGCCACCCAGCGCCCTCAGGTCAAGCGCCCGCAAATCCAGACGCAAGCGATTTGCCCATTGCGCGCGTGCTTCATTGAAAGTCAGCAGCCGATCCACTCCCAGCTTGAGCGCATCACGGAACTCGTCCCGACTTACCTTGCCCTCCACGAGCAATAGTTCATCCATGCGCAGCTTGTGGCGTTGGGCATCAAATAGTTCGCTGAATACGGCGGCTTCGATACGACCCTCACCGTCATCCAGTGTCACGAAAGCCATCTTCCCGCGTCGGGTCATCTGCGTGCGTACTTCGGTCACAATGCCGGCCACAAGGGAAGCATCACGTCCGGCCTCCAGGCGACAGATCGGCGTCGGGCACAAGGTTCGCACCTCATCACGCACGATCGAGAAGGGGTGGTTCGAGAAAAAGAAACCCAGCGCGGCCTTCTCTTCGATGAGCTTCTGACGGTCGGTCCACCGCGGAAAGTTCGTCTCGGGGCTGCCGGGTCTCGCTGCAGCAGCCGGTGCATGGTCATCCATATCGAATAGGCTGTTCTGATGCGCATTGGCGGCAGCCTGCTCGGCCGTTTCAATCGCCAAACCCACTTGCGACAAAACACGTGAGCGTTCCGGGTCCAGCGCATCAAAGGCACCGGCACGGACCAGCGCCTCGATCGCACGACGATTCACTATCCGACGATCCACACGGTGGCAGAAATCGAAAATGTCCCTGAAGACTCCGCCCGATTCACGAGCAGCCACAATGGCCGTGACCGCGTTCTCGCCGGTGCCTTTCACAGCACCTAAACCATATCGAATCGTCTTCGCATCCACCGGCGCAAAACGGAACTCGGAGGCATTCACATCCGGGCCCAGAATCGTCAGACCATTCGCCTTGGCATCATCATGGAAGATCTTCACCGTATCGGTGTTATCCATGTCCGATGACAGCGTGGCCGCCATAAATGCCGATGCATGGTGTGCCTTGAGCCAGGCCGTGTGATAGGTCACGACCGCATAGGCGGCCGTGTGGGATTTGTTAAAGCCGTATTCGGCGAACTTTTCCATCAGATCGAATAGCTGCATGGCCAGCTTGCCATCGATCCCGTTCTGGGTCGCACCCTCGTTGAAGATGCCGCGGTGCTCGGCCATCTCCTCCGGCTTTTTCTTACCCATTGCCCGGCGCAGCATATCGGCTGCGCCCAGCGTATAACCCCCGATCAACTGCGAGATCTGCATCACCTGTTCCTGATACACGATCACACCGTAGGTTGGCGTCAGGCAGGCTTTGAGCGACTCGTGGAAATAGTCAATCTTCTGCTGCCCCTTCTTTCGCAGAATAAAGTCATCCACCATCCCCGAGCCCAGCGGGCCAGGACGGTAAAGCGCCAGCACGGCGATAATGTCTTCAAAGCGGTCGGGCGCCAGCTTCTTGAGCAGCTTCTTCATCCCTTCCGATTCGACCTGGAAGATGGCCGTCGTGTTGGCATCTTTCAGAATCTGGTAAGCGGCAGGGTCATCAAAGGCAAGCGCATTCAGATCTGGCCGCTCGCCGGTCAGACGCTTCACGTAATCCAGCGCCAGTTCGATAATGGTCAGGTTGCGCAGGCCAAGGAAATCGAACTTCACCAGGCCAACCTTTTCCACGTCATCCTTGTCGAACTGGCTGACCACGGCATCACCGCCCGCCTGCACATACAGCGGACAGAAATCGGTGAGCTTGCCTGGGGCAATCAGGACACCCCCGGCGTGCATCCCCACATTACGCGTCAGATCCTCGAGCTTATTGGCCAGCGTGAAAAGTTCCTTGACCTCTTCCTCACGCTCGTAGCGTTCCTGCAGCTGCGGTTCAGCCACCAAGGCCTCGGTCAACGACACTGGCCGGTTCTGAACCACAGGAATCAGTTTCGAGAGCTGGTCACAGAAGTTATAGGGCAGATCCAGTACCCGACCCGCATCCCGGATCACCGCCTTGGACGACATCGTGCCAAAGGTCGCGATCTGCGATACGGCATCGGCGCCATATTTCTGGCGCACATACTCGATCACCTTCCAGCGATTGTCCTGACAGAAGTCGATATCAAAGTCGGGCATCGACACCCGTTCCGGGTTCAGGAAGCGCTCAAAGAGCAACGCGTAAGCCAGTGGGTCCAGATCGGTAATGCCGAGCGAATATGCCACCAGCGAACCCGCCCCTGAACCGCGACCCGGCCCCACCGGTACCCCATTATTCTTGGCCCAGTTAATAAAGTCGGCCACGATCAGGAAGTAGCCCGGGAAGCCCATCTGGATGATGGTGTCGCACTCGAAGGCCAAACGCGCCTCATACTCGGCCCGTTTGGACTCCCGCACGGTGGCATCCGGATAAAGCTGCAGCAACCGGTGCTCCAGACCGCGCTTTGCTTCGGATACCAGAAAATCATCGAGCCCTTCGCCATTCGGTGTGGGGAAGTCGGGCAGGAAACTCTTGCCCAGCGTCAGAGTGACATTGCAGCACTTGGCAATGGTCACCGCATTGGCCAACGCCTGCGGCATATCGGCAAAGCGCTCGGCCATATCAGCCCGCGTCTGGAAATACTGCTGCTCGGTAAAGTGTCGTGGACGACGCTTGTCAGCCAGCGTGTAACCGGTGGCAATACAGACACGCGCATCGTGCGCACGAAAATCGTCACGCGCAATAAACTGTACCGGGTGGGTGGCCACCACCGGAATATCGAGCTCCAGCGAAATGGCCGCAGTCTGGGCCACCAGCATCTCCTCCTCCGGGTGCCCATAGCGCTGCACCTCGAGGTAGTAACCCCCGGTAAAGAGTGATTGCCAGCTGCGCGCCCGCAGCGTCGCCTCATCGGCACGACCCTGCAGAATCGCCTGGCCCACATCCCCCTCTGCCGCACCAGAGAGCGCAATGAGCCCTTCGCAGCCAATTTCCTGGAACCAGGCCGGGTCGAGCACCACGCGCTCGCGGCGTCCGGGAAACAGCGCGCCACGACTGAGCAACTCGCACAGTTGGCGGTAGCCCTGATTGTTTCGGCAGAGCAGCAGTAAGCGGCTTGCCGCTTCGGGCTCCTGCGGATCGCCCACCCAGATGTCGGCCCCGAGCAGCGGCTTCAAGCCCGCCTTTCGGGCTGCCTGATAGAACTTGACCAATCCGAAGACGTTACCCAGATCGGTCAATGCCAGCGCGGGCTGGCCGTCATCCCGCGCACAGTCCACGGCCTTATCGAGACGAACGATCCCGTCCGTGATCGAGTATTCGGAGTGCAGACGGAGGTGAACGAAATCGGGCAACATAAACAGCGGCAGCCGGTTAACCGGGCAGCTCGATGCCTTTCAGACGACGGTAGGCGGAAACGGCATACGAATCGGTCATGCCGGCAATCATGTCTGCGACTTGGAGCAGGCGCAGGTAATTTCCCTCGCCCGCTGTCGTATCAAAGTCTGCCGGTAACAGATTCCGCCAGACCCGATTGCGGCTACTGGTTGAACCACAGGCACCGGCCACGTAGCCTTCCAGCAGCCCGCTGATCACCTCATAACCGGCTGCCATCACTTCCATCACCTGACGAGCGTTGTAGATCTGGTCTTCCGCTACACGCCGCACCTTGGCAAGGCTCTCGCCCACCGGTGAAACATCGAACAGTGCCTGATCGAAACGGCCTTCAAGAATCTCGGCCTCATGAGCCATAAACACACGGGCGGCTTCATCGACCAGGCGACCAATCGCCCGGGCGCGCAGGTATTCAATACGGCGTTTGGGGTCTGTCAGATATTTGAGCTTACCCGCCGCCTGTTCACCGCCCGCTAGATCGAGCAATAGGGACTCGGCCTGTTCCGGTGACACACAACCCTGCTGAACCCCATCCTCAATATCGACCACCAGATAGCAGGTGTCATCCGCGGCTTCCACCAGGAAGGTCAGCGGATGGCGATGCCAGGCACCCGGCACCCGGGGAATGAGACCCACTGTTTCGGCCACCTCGGCAAACAGGGCCGACTCGGCCTGGAAGTATCCGAACTTGCGGGCGCTCTTGCCGGATAACGGCTCCTCCAGATGCGAGCGGCGCGGATACTTGGCAAAGGTCGCCAGAACCGCACAGGTCAGTTGCAGCCCTCCGGGGTTCGCCGGGTTCTGCAGATGCGTCAGAATCCGGAATCCCTGCGCATTACCCTCGTAATTGAGCAGATCGGCACGCTGGTCCGGATCTAAGCCGACCAGATAATGCGGATGCGTTGCAAACCAGGCACGCATAGCATCTTCCCCGGCATGGCCAAAGGGCGGGTTGCCAATATCATGTGCGAGGCATGCCGCAGCGACAACAGCACCAAAGTCCGACGGGTGTACCTCGGGTGCCAGCCCATGGCGATCCACAATGGCCCGCCCCACCATCAGCCCCAGCGAACGCCCGACGCAAGAGGCTTCCAGACTATGCGTCAGACGCGTCCGCACGTAATCACTCTGCGCCAGCGGAAACACCTGCGTCTTGTCCTTCATGCGACGGAACGCCGATGTAAACACAATCCGGTCGTAATCCTGCTGGAAACGACTCCGGTCCTGAGAGTGCCCAACCTGGGCATCGCTGTCCTGAGCACCCAGGCGATCCGGCGACAATAATTTAAGCCAGCGTTCCTGCGGGGTCATTTAAGCTGCCTCCAGTTTGGCAAAGGCCAGTGCCAGCCATTTCGTACCGGCCTGGCTAAAGCGGACCTGCACGCGGGCCTCATCACCGCGCCCCTCCGCCGCCAGGATCACACCGGCACCAAATTTAGCGTGGACGACACTCTGGCCCACACGAAAGCCGCCCACGTCCGCAGCACTGACGGCACGTGCCGCGACACGCGTTGCCATATCGACATTGGGCGCAGGCGCCCAGCTGCTGGTCGTATAGCTACCAGCCCACGCCGGGGTGGCATCCAGGCGCTGCAGCAATGCATCCGGTAATTCATCCAGAAAACCGGAAGGCAGACAGTATCGGGTCTGGCCATGCAGCATGCGCGTCTGCGCATGGCATAGATACAGGCGCTGGCGCGCCCGCGTGATGGCCACATACATCAGACGGCGCTCTTCTTCGAGACCATCGCGTTCCAGCATCGCGTTTTCGTGCGGGAACAGGCCCTGCTCCAAACCGACAATAAACACGGCGGTAAACTCAAGCCCCTTGGCCGAATGCACCGTCATCAGCTGAATGGCGTCATCCGAATCGCCGGCCTGATGCTCACCCGCCTCCAGCGCCGCATGCGCCAAAAAATCTGCCAGCAGGCTGGTCGCCTCACCGGTTTCCGAATCGATATTGCGCGTCGCTTCCGGATCTTCGGCAAAAGTCGCCGCGGCGTTCACCAGTTCTTCAAGGTTTTCTAGGCGATCCTGGCCTTCGCGTTCGGCCTGATAGTGCTGACGTAAACCACTCCGGTCGAGCAGATGATCAATTACTTCCGGTAACGTAAGCCCCGCCGTTTCCGAACGCAGGGTTTCGATGAGCCGGATAAAAGCCCCCACCGCGGTACCGGCTTTCCCCGTCAGGCTGGCCGCCGCGTTATACAGGCTACTATTGAGTTGACGTGCTTCAAGTTGTAGGGCTTCCAGACTGCGCGCACCAATACCGCGCGTCGGGAAATTCACCACGCGCAAGAAGGCCGTGTCGTCATCCTGATTGGCGATCAAACGCAGATAGGCCAGCGCATGTTTGACCTCCTGCCGCTCGAAGAAGCGTAGGCCACCGTAGACACGATAAGGAATACCAGCCTGGAATAAAGCATGTTCCAGCACACGTGACTGCGCGTTCGAGCGGTACAAAAGCGCAATCTGGTGGCGCGGAATCCCCTCGCGATTCAGCTCGCCAATTTCTTCGATGATGTAGCGGGCTTCATCCAGATCGGACACGCCCTGAAAGACACGGATCTTTTCGCCTTCACCGGCATCGGTCCACAGGTTCTTACCTAGACGGTCGGCATTGTTCGTAATCAGCGCATTGGCTGCAGAGAGAATATTGCCGTGCGAGCGGTAATTCTGCTCAAGCCTGATCACATTGCCCCGAGCGTAATCTCGCTCGAAGCCGCGCATATTGGCCACATCGGCCCCACGAAATGCGTAGATCGACTGATCGTCGTCACCCACCGCAAAGATTGCTGTCTGCGACCCGCATAACAGCTGCAGCCAGGCGTATTGCAGCGGGTTCGTATCCTGAAACTCGTCCACCAGAATATGGCGGAATCGCTGCTGGTAATGCGTGCGCAGCGCCTCATCCTGTTGGAGCAACTCATAGGCGCGCAACAGCAGCTCAGCAAAATCTACCGCACCCTCGCGCTGGCATTGCGCCTCATACTCAGCGTAGATCTCCACTTTGCGCCGCGTGTGCGCATCATGCGCCTCAGCCTGCCCCGAGCGGATACCCTGCTCCTTGAGCGCGTTGATGTAATACATCATCTCTCGCGCCGGGAAACGCTCTTCATCCACACCCATCGCCTTGATCAGGCGCTTAATCGCCGCCTGCTGATCACCGGTGTCGAGAATCTGAAAGGTTTCGGGCAACCGTGCTGCCCGCCAATGAGTGCGCAACAACCGGTGACACAAACCGTGGAAGGTCCCCACCCAGAGATTACGGACATTAAAGGGCACCATCGCCGACAGGCGCGTCAGCATCTCGCGCGCCGCCTTATTGGTAAAGGTCACCGCCAGAATACCCTGCGGCGACACTTGCCCCGTCTGCAGCAACCACGCAATCCGTGTCGTCAGCACCCGGGTCTTGCCCGACCCGGCACCGGCCAGAATGAGTGCATGCGCCGGCCCATCGGCGGGCGGCAGGCAAACGGCCACGCGCTGCGGCTCGTTCAGCCCTACCAGAAGAGGATTCGCCCGCTCAGCCGGCGCC
>CAZRYZ010000058.1:0-8906 GCA_964604465.1 uncultured Dechloromonas sp.
CCCACGGACACGCGCACAAGACGCAATACCGGGAACCCGACCGCAGCACACATGCGTTTGACCTGGCGGTTACGCCCTTCGGTGAGGGTGATCGACAACCAGGTGGTGGGAATGTTTTGACGAAACCGAATGGGCGGGTTGCGCGGCCACAGATGCGTTGATTCAATGTCTTCCGGTAAAACCTCAACCTCGCAGGATCGGGTTGGCCCATCATTGAGCAGGGGCCCTGACCGTAAGGCCTGCAATGCGGCAGCATCAGGGATGCCCTCAACCTGAGCCCAATAGCACTTGGGGAGTTTATGGCGAGGTTCGGCAATACGCGCCTGAAGGCGACCATCATCCGTGAGCAACAACAAGCCCTCACTATCAGCATCCAGTCGACCCGCAACGCGGTATTCCGGAAGAGAGAGGTAATCGCTCAGGCCTTGCCACCTCCCCTCGGGCGTGAACTGCGAGACAACACCATAGGGTTTGTTAAATGCGATGAGCGCCATGGGGTTAAGCGAGGTGCAAAAAGTCAAAGCCCTGCAGCGTTAGCGGCGTAACGCGCAGGGCTCGAGGTTCACTTGAAACTAAGGGATCAGATGGCAGCGTCGTCAATCTCGCCGGTGCGGATGCGAACAACCTGCTCGACCGGCAACACGAAGATCTTGCCGTCACCAATTTTGCCGGTGCGGGCCGATTTGATGATGGAATCGAGCACCTCTTCAACGCGCTCATCCTGAACAACAACTTCCAGACGGACCTTCGGCAGAAAATCAACCACGTATTCGGCCCCGCGGTAAAGCTCAGTATGCCCCTTCTGGCGGCCAAAGCCCCGTACTTCGGTCACGGTCAGACCGGTAATCCCGATCTCCGACAGGCCTTCACGGACTTCGTCAAGTTTGAACGGCTTGATGACAGCAACGATCTGCTTCATAACAACTCCAGGCAATCAGGTTTGAGTTTTTGCAACCATAAGCTTACCACTCATCGGTATAGCGGTTGGTAATGGGATAGCGCCAATCCTTACCAAAGCCCCGTCGCGTCAGGCGGATACCCACGGGCGACTGGCGGCGTTTGTACTCGGAGATTCGCAATAGGCGAACAACGCGCCTGACGTCGGCCTCTCGGTAACCAAGGGCCATGATCTCGCGCGGGCTGAGATCCTGCTCCATATAGGCCGCCACAATGGCGTCAAGCACGTCGTAGGGCGGCAACGAATCCTGATCCGTCTGATCGGGGCGAAGCTCGGCCGAGGGGGGCCGCTCGATGATGCGACAGGGAATAATTTCTTTATCCCGATTGATCCAGCGGCAGACCTCGTAAACCTTGGTCTTGAACAGGTCTTTGAGCACGGCAAAGCCACCGGCCATGTCCCCGTAGAGCGTGCAGTAACCAACGGCCATTTCGGATTTATTACCCGTGGTCAGCACCAGCCAGCCACTCTTGTTGGAGAGCGCCATGAGCAGGTTGCCGCGGATGCGCGCCTGCAGGTTCTCTTCGGTGGTGTCGGCCGCCAGACCCGCAAAGTACGGGGCGAGAATGTGTTCGTACGTCTGCATCGCCGGGGCGATGTCGACAATCTCGGACGTCACGCCCAGGTTGTGGCTCAGGGTGAGCGAATCATCAATGCTCATCTGCGCGGTATAGGGCGATGGCATGATGATGGGGCGTACACGATCGGCACCTAATGCATCGACCGCCACGCAAAGCGTCAGTGCCGAATCGATGCCGCCGGATAGGCCCAGGTAGGCGCCGGCAAAACCATTCTTGGCAAAGTAATCGCGCACGCCCAGCACGAGCGCGTTGTAGATCTGGGCGTTGAGGCTTTCGGGAGCGGCGCTCGGGGTATCTGTCGACCAGACACCCGCCACAAAATCTGCCGTAGCGAAGGCTTCGGTAAATTGCGGCAATTGGAGCACCGTGCCGCCCGCGGCCGCCTTATTATCTGAATTCGATGCAACGATGCACGAGGCGCCATCGAACACCAGCTCATCCTGGCCGCCCACCAGGTTGCAGTAAACAATTGATAGCCCTGTTTCGGCGTTCCGCTCACGCAACACGGTTTGGCGATCAACAGCTTTATCGAGGTGGTACGGTGACGCATTGAGCACAAGCAATACTTCCGCCCCCGCCACCTTGGCCTGCGCGGCCGGTTGCGGGTACCAGACGTCTTCGCAGATGGCGAGACCGAATCGAACGCCGTCGTGATCAAAGACCACAGTCTCATGACCCGGCGTGAAGTAGCGACATTCGTCAAAGACTTCATACTGCGGCAGGTGCTGCTTGCGGTAGGAACAAACGCGCTGCCCACGCAGGAATACGGTCGCTGCGTTGTAATGATTGCCGCCCTGCAGCTGGGGGTGGCCCACGACAATAGCCACATCCAGCCCAGCCGTCTCTCTGGCCAGTTGTGCCAGCGACTGTTCGGACTGACGGTAGAAATCGGGGCGCAGCAACAGGTCTTCCGGGGGGTACCCGCAAAGACTCAATTCTGGGGTGAGCAAAAGCCCGGCACCTGCCGTTTGCGCCTGTGTGGCCGCAGCAATGATGCGCTCTGTGTTGCCTGGCAAGTCGCCAAGCACAACATTCATCTGGGCGATGGCTACCCGCACTGATGCTCTCCTGCGTGATTCTGAAGATTCATGAAAAAGGCCCCAGCCTAAGCCAGGGCCTGCTTGGCTTAGCGCGGGGTGTTACTTGCCAGCCTTGGCACGCGCCACGCCCGAGGTGATCTCGGCCTTGGCAGCGGCAGCATCCTTCCAGCCCTTGACCTTGACCCACTTGCCGGCTTCCAGATCCTTGTAGTGCTCGAAGAAGTGAGTGATCTGCTTGATCAGGATTTCCGGCAAATCTTCAATGGTATGAACCTTGTCATAATTCGATGTCAACTTTTGAACTGGCACGGCCACCAGCTTGGCATCTTCACCGGCTTCATCTTCCATGGCCAGCATACCGACTGCGCGGCAACGGATCACCACGCCCGGCGGCAGCGGATACGGCGTGACAACCAGCACGTCAACAGGGTCACCATCTTCCGACAGGGTCGAGGGAATAAAACCGTAGTTGCAGGGGTAGTGCATCGGCGTGGCAATGAAGCGGTCTACAAACACGGTGCCGGAATCTTTGTCCAGCTCGTACTTGATACCCGGTGCATTGGCCGAGATCTCGATGACGACGTTGAAATCGTTCGGGACATCCTTGCCGATGGAAATGTTGTCGATGTTCATGCCTGCTCCCTATCTTGGAATGGTTTTTGATGTAGAACGGATATGGTCTAGCTGCGGTGGTTTGAACGCACGAAGCGCTGCGTCGAACTTGAAAATTATAGCTGGTGATTAGGCATTTTCATGCGTTCCGGTGGCGCGTTGACGCAATAAGAGCGAGTTAACGACCACCGAAATCGATGAACAGGCCATCGCCGCGCCGGCAATGACCGGGCTAAGCGCGCCACTCATGGCCAACGGGATCGCCAACACATTGTAAACAAAGGCCAAAAACAGGTTTTGCCGGATTTTGCTCAGGGTACGCCGGGCCAGGGTGATGGCGTCGGGCACCCCGGTCAGGCGGTTGTGCATGAGGACAATCCCTGCACTCTCCATGGCGATATCCATGCCGCTACCCATGGCCACGCCCACCGAGGCCGCAGCCAGCGCCGGGGCATCGTTGATGCCGTCGCCCACCATGACGACGCCGGCAGGCCGATCCTGCATGAGTTTCGTCACTACCCCGGCCTTGCCGGCCGGCATCACACCTGCATGCACATCTCGAATTCCAAGTTGCCCGGCAACCGCCCGTGCCGCCTCGGGCTGATCCCCGGTGAGCATGACGGGCGTCAGGCCCAGCGCGCTGAGTCGCTGAATGGCCGCGTTGGCGTCTGGCCTGAGGGTATCGGCAAAGGCCAGGAGTGCCACGGGTTCGCCGCCGCGCGTGAGCACAGAAAGACTCTTGCCGGCGGCCATCAGGTGAGCCGCCGATTCGCCAAGGCCGTGAAGCGACTGGGCAAATTGTTCGTCCCAGCGCTCAACGCCATAGCGCAGACCCTCCACCTCGCCAAATACGCCAATGCCCGCTGCCGTCTGAAACTGCGTCACACTCAGGACACGATCCGCGTGCGCATCAGCAGCGGCCGCGCGAACGGCATGGGCAATCGGATGTGCCGAGCCCGCTTCGAGTGCATTAGCCAGCATCAGCGCCCGGTCACGGTCCAGGTTGCTATCGGGCATCACGATCAGATCCGTCAGACGGACCAGCCCCTGCGTGAGCGTCCCGGTTTTATCAAACACCACCGCGCTGGCCGTTGCCGCCCGCTGTAGGGCATCGGCATCGCGGACCAGAATCCCTTGACGAGCCCCCTCCCCGATGCCGACCATGATGGCGGTGGGGGTCGCCAGCCCGAGCGCGCATGGGCAAGAGATCACCAGAACGGCCACGGCTCGCACCACCCCGGCCTGCCAGTCGGCCAGCGCGAAGCCGCCATAAAGCAATGTCGCCAGGGCGATGAGCACGACGACCGGTACAAACCAGGCCGAGACCCGATCAACCAGCGCCTGCACGGGCGCCCGCGAACCCTGCGCCTGTGAAACCAGCCGGGCAATCCCCGCCAGGACGGTCGTCCGCCCCACCCCCTTGACCTCGCAAACGAGGAGCCCATCCCCATTGAGAGTACCGGCGTAGACTTTGTCGCCGCGGTGCTTTTCAACCGGGATGGGCTCGCCGGTGAGCATGGCTTCGCTGACGGCTGATTGGCCATCAAGCACAACCCCATCGACTGGCACCGATTCACCACTCATGATGCGCACCGTGTCACCGGGGTGAATATCGGCGAGCGGCACATTCACAAACTCGCCCGCGGTCTCACCCATCGTCGTTTGTCGCCAGGCAGTCTTGGGCGCCAGGTGAAGCAGCCGCGTTATGGCCGAGGCGCTGGATTGTTTGGCCCGCTGCTCGAGCAGCTTGCCGGCCATAACGAGGGTGATGACCACCACCGACGCCTCAAAATACACATCACCTGGCAGACCGAGCCACCAGAGCGCCATGGAATAAAGGTAGGCGGCCAGCGTACCCAGACTGATGAGCACATCCATATTGGACGTGCCCAGCCTGAGCGCATGCCAGGCACCCCGGTAGAACGGCCACGCCACCCAGAGTTGGACCGGCGTGGCGAGAAGCCATTGCCAGAACGGTGACAGATGCGCATGAAACCCCAACATTTCCAGCGGCATTTGCAGAACCAACGGGATGGCACAGAGTACCGCAACGCGAAAGCGCCAGCGCGCCGTTGAATCGGTTTCGGCTTCGGACTGATCCAGTACATCCTCGATTTCAGTGGCACCGTAGCCCGCGCCTTCAATGGCCTGGATGAGTTGGGCTACCGTAACCGACGCCGGAGCACGCACGATAGCTTCTTCAGTGGCGAAGTTCACTTCGGCCTCAACCTCGGCGATCTGTTCGAGTGCCTTGCGGGCGGTGTTAGCACAATTGGCACAACGCAAACCGGTAATTCGGAGCAGATGTTCAGCACTCGGCATAATCAGACTCCCATTTGATGCGTATAGGGCATGAGCAGTTGGATAAGCCCATACACGCCCCACCCGGCCACCAGCAGACCCGCCAGCCAGCGCAGGGAGGACTGACGCAACTGCTGCAGGGTGCCGGCGCCCACCCAGCCCGCTAGGAGCAGATTGGGCAAGGTGCCTAATGCAAACGCTGCCATCCACAACCCGCCCTGTGCGGGAGAGCTAACGGCAAAGGCAGTCGCTAGCGCGCTGTACACCAGACCGCAGGGTAGGAAACCCCAGAGCAAGCCGACCCCCAGCGCCCGCGGCACGGTATTCACCGGAAACAGCCGACGGCTCAGCGGCTCAATATGCCGCCACAAATGCTGACCACCCTGTTCGAGCGGACGCACCAACAAGGGGTGACCGAGGAGATACAGCCCCATACCGATCAACATCAGGTTAGCCAATGCATAGAGCAGCGTGGGCGCCATCGCAAATTGTGCAGCGCCGAGCTGACCCAGTGCCCCTGCCAGGATGCCCAGAACAATGTAGGTGAGACAACGCCCCAGGTTATAGGCGAAGAGGATGCGGGTTCTATTGGCTTCGGGGGCAGACAGTGCCAGTGCGCTGACGATCCCCCCACACATGCCCAGACAGTGCACGCCCCCCAGCCAGCCAATGGCCACGGCAGAGAGGAGCGTGAGTTCGGGCATCGTCAGATCACGCGCGAATAACGCTGACGCCCTTCCGGTGCCTTTTGGCGGTCTGCCTGCAAGTGGCGATCAAAAGCCATGGCAATAATGCGCACGAGTAGGCGGCCATGGGGTAAGACCGTGATGCCGTCGGCATCGGTCTGCACCAATCCGGCATCGGCCAGCGGCTTTAGTTGTTCGAGCGCATCGGCAAAATAGTCAGCAAAGTCGATCTTCCAGGTCTCGGAGACTTCAGCAAAATTCAGGCCGAAGTGACACATCAGCTCCTGAATGACCGCACGACGGAGTTCATCGTCATGATCCATCCGGTAGCCGCGTCGCACCGGAAGATGACCGGCGTCGATATCGTGGTAATACTCATCGAGCGATTTGGCATTCTGGGCGTAGACCGGGCCGACCTTGGCAATGGCCGAAACGCCGAAGGCCAGCAAATCAAGCTCGGCATGGGTCGAGTAGCCCTGGAAGTTACGGTGCAGTTTGCCGGCCTTTTGTGCCAGAGCCAGCTCATCGTCGGGCCGCGCAAAGTGATCCATGCCAATGAACACATAACCGGCATCGACCAGGGTTTCGATCGCCATGGCCATGAGCGAGAGTTTCTCTTCGGCCTTGGGCAACTCGGTATCGTGAATCCGACGCTGCGGCATAAAGATCTGGGGGAGATGCGCATAGCTGTAGAGCGCGATCCGATCCGGGGCAAGGCTGAGCGTCTTGTCGAGGGTGGCGCGAAATCCCTCCAGCGTCTGGCGTGGCAGCCCGTAAATGAGATCAACGGAAACCGATTTAAAACCAGCATCACGCGCCGCCAGCAGCACGTCGCGCGTCTGCTCGAAGGTCTGAAGACGATTCACGGCCTGCTGCACCAGCGGATCAAAATCCTGGATCCCCAGGCTCATACGGTTAAAACCCAGTTCGGCCAGGGTGTGGGCTCGCTTGGGGTCGACCGAACGCGGATCGATTTCAATCGAATACTCACCCTCCGGCAGGAAGTTGAAGCGGCTCTTCAGCAGGCCCATGAGCCGCGCCATTTCATCATCATTAAGAAAGGTGGGGGTACCGCCGCCCCAGTGCAACTGGGCAACCGTCCGGGTACCATTGAGTTCGGCCAGTTGCAGATCGATTTCGCGCTCGAGATAATCCAGATAGCGTGATGATTTGCTGTGATCCTTGGTAATCACCTTGTTGCAACCGCAGTAATAACAGACCGTACTGCAGAATGGCAGATGGACATATAATGAAAGCGGTTGTTCGGGCGCCGGCCGGTGTCGCAAGGCATCGATCAGCAACTGGGCACCGGGGTCGGCCGCAAACCGATCTGCCGTCGGATAAGATGTATAGCGGGGTCCGCTAATGTCAAAGCGACGGCAAAGGTCCTTATCGACCAGGCCTGTTTGATCCACGATTGAACTGTTCATAGACGAATTATATGTCCAGCAAGCGCGAAGTTCAGGATTCCGGATGCAAAGAGCCCCGTGCCGATCGCGCACGCGGGATAGATGTGGCCGAGCTCAAGGCGCAGTGTCAACACTGCGACATGAATCCCATCTGCCACCCACCCTCTCTCGCTGTTGAAGAACTTGATTCTCTGGACCAGTGGTTCCCCACCCGCCGTCGCCTACAGCGTGGCGAAGTGCTGTTCGAACAAGGTGAACCCTTCAATGCGCTGTATGCCGTACGAAGTGGATTCTTCAAGACCCTGATGCCGGGCAAAACAACCAAGCAGCCTCGTGACCAGATCACCGGATTCCTGATGACCGGCGAGATCCTTGGCATGGACGGCATCGGTCAGGGACAGCATGCCTGCCGTGCCGTGGCGCTCGAAGCCAGCGAGGTCTGTCTGATGCCCTATGGCAATGCCGACGAGATCGCCCACGCCTTCCCTACCCTACACGCCCACCTGAACCGCCTGATGAGCCAACGCCTGGTGCAGGATCAGTCGGCTTTCCAGATTCTGGCCAACATGCGCTCAGAATCACGTCTAGCGGCCTTTATCATCGATCTGGGCAAGCGCTATTCCCGGCTCGGTTACTCGCCTAACACCTTTGTCCTGCGCATGACGCGTGAGGAAATCGGCAGCTATCTGGGGCTCTCACTCGAGACGGTTTCCCGTCTTTTCTCCCGGTTTCAGGAAGACGGGCTGGTCGATGTACAGACCCGCCACCTGCAGATCACCAATCCGGACGCGCTCGCCGACGTGGCCGGCGGCCGCATCGCACATTAGCCCATTAGCCCATCAGGCATTCGCATAACTCACAGGAAGCCCCCATGTTCAAACACCTGCTCCTTCCCATCGATGGCTCGGAACTGTCGATCATGGCCACCCGCAAGGCCGCCGAGTTTGCCAGCGAAATCTCGGCGCAGATCACGATTCTTTTTGTAAAGCCGGAATACCCGGTGAGCTTCTATGGTGACGGTGCCATGATTGACCCGACCCCACCGGATGAGTTCAACAAGCTGACCACCACGATTGCCCACCGCAACCTGAAGGCGGCTGAAGAAGTCTGCGCAGCAGCCGGCGTCACAACCACCTCCGTGACAGAAACCAGTGACGTGCCCTATGAGGTGATTGTGCAGACTGCTGCCGACAAGGCCTGTGACCTGATCTTTATGGCGTCGCACGGACGCCGCGGTATCAGCGGCCTGCTGCTCGGCAGTGAGACCCAGAAGGTACTGACCCACTCGAAGATTCCGGTATTGGTCTACCGTTAATCGA
>CAZRYZ010000059.1:0-8497 GCA_964604465.1 uncultured Dechloromonas sp.
TTGATGTTGAGAGTGGCTACGCCAACGGCGAGGTTGCGGGCACTTATGACGCCGTACTCGCCCATGAACAGGCACGACGTTTTGGCCGGTCACAGGCACGCAACCACGCCGAAGTGGTCAAAGTAACTTTTGATCCGAAAAAGGTAACGCTGACGCAGGTGCTCGCCCTATTCTGGGAGAGCCATGACCCGACGCAGGGTGACCGTCAAGGCAACGACGTGGGTTCCAATTACCGAAGCGCCATCTATACCCAGGGGGCTGCGCAACTGCAAACGGCCGAAGCAACCCGAGATAGCTATCAGCAAGCGCTGACAGCAGCAGGGTATGGCAAGATTACGACTGAAATTGCACCACTTACGGCTTATTACCCTGCCGAGGATTACCATCAGGATTACCTGGTTAAGAACCCGAACGGTTACTGTGGCCTCGGTGGCACCGGCGTGCCCTATCCGGGCGACAACAAGACGTCTGAGCAGCGCAGCACCACTACTCCGGCCACAGGCGTTTCTGGCAAAGTGCTCGATGGGAACACGTTGAGCTTGAAGAGACAGCTGGTCGTCTTTGAGGCACCAGACTGTGGCTACTGTAAGCAGTTCCAGAAAGAAGTTCTGGCGCACTGGACATCGGATGTGCCCGTGGTGCAAACGCTGAATACAAAACCACCCACAGGATGGTCGCTGGAAAAGCCTCTCTTTGCCACGCCGACCATTGTGCTCTTTGAACAGGGGAAGGAAGTATCGCGTTATACCGGTTACAACGGCGACCAGAAGCGTTTCTGGCATTGGCTGGGCTTTCAACTGCTCACCCCGGAACAGCGCAAGATTGCGTTTGAGCAGGGAACTGAGTACCCGGGGACCGGCTCGCACCTGGACGAAAAGCGCCCCGGTGTCTTTGTCGACCCGATTACGGGCGCGGCGCTATTTCGCAGCGATACTAAGTTCAATAGTGGCACGGGTTGGCCCAGCTTCTTCAACCCGGTTCCCGGTTCGATTACCCTGCACGAAGACAATAGCCATGGCATGCGCCGTGTCGAGGTCCGAAGTGCCAGCTCGGGCATCCACCTGGGCCACGTTTTTGACGACGGTCCACCGCCTTCGGGCAAGCGTTACTGTATCAACGGGAATGTCCTGAAGTTCGTTCCGGATCAGTAAACGCCCAGTAGAATGCGGGGATGACCACGGTATCGCCCAACCCCGCTAACGAAGTTTCTACTATGCCGCCCAAGTGGGTGTGCTACTTACGCCTGATGCGGGCCCACCGCCCGATCGGGACGCTGCTGCTACTCTGGCCAACGCTATGGGCGCTGTGGCTCGCTGCTGATGGCATGCCACCACTGAATGTGCTCGTTATTTTCATACTGGGCACTTTCTTTATGCGCTCCGCCGGCTGTGTAGTGAACGATCTGGCCGACCGCAAATTTGACGGCCATGTGGCTCGCACCAAAGATCGCCCGCTGGTGGCCGGCTGGGTGAGCCCGCGCGAGGCTGTAGCGGTATTTGTTGTTCTCGTCACGCTGGCTGCTGTCACGGTATTGCCTATCATCACGCCCATGCTGGCTACTCTGGCGGCAGTAGCCGTGTTTCTGGCGGTCTCTTACCCGTTCACCAAACGTTTTCTGGCGATTCCGCAGGGGTATCTGGGCGTCGCCTTCGGCTTTGGCATTCCGATGGGGTTCGCGGCGGTCACCGGCACCATCCCCGCAGCAGCCTGGTGGATGCTGCTAGCGAATGTATTCTGGGCCGTGGCCTACGATACCGAGTACGCCATGGTCGACCGACCGGATGATCTAAAGATTGGCATCAAGACCTCGGCGATTACCTTTGGCCGTTTTGATGTGGCTGCCGTGATGCTGTGCTACGGGCTGACGCTGGCGATCATGGCGGGCGTTGGTCTGAGCCTCCATCTGGAATGGCCTTACTGGGTCGGGCTTGTGGCCGCAGCCTTGATTGCCGCCTACCACTACACCCTGATCCGTGAGCGAGATACCGCCCACTGCTTTACCGCATTCATGCACAACAACTGGTTCGGTGCTGCGATCTTTGCCGGCATCGTGCTGGATAAATTTTTTAAGGCACTGCCATGAACTACCACGACCTGCGTGACTTCATCGCCCAACTTGAACGCATGGGCGAGCTAAAGCGGGTGACTGCTCCGGTGAGCCCGAATCTGGAAATGACCGAAATTTGCGACAGGGTACTACGCCAGGGTGGCCCGGCGATTCTGTTCGAGAACCCCACAGGATTTAACACCCCGGTGCTGGGCAATCTGTTCGGCACGGTGCGCCGCGTGGCATTGGGCATGGGGCAAAACGTTGCCACTGATGCCGAGGCGCTGGCCAAGCTCCGGGAGATTGGCCAGGTGCTGGCCATGCTCAAGGAGCCGGAACCGCCCAAGGGCTTCAAGGATGCCTGGGAAAAGCTGCCCCTGCTCAAACAGGTGCTGACCATGTCGCCCAAGCAGGTGTCGTCGGCGCCCTGCCAGGAGGTCGTGGTTGAAGGCAAGGATGTTGATATTACGTGCCTGCCGATCCAGCACTGTTGGCCCGGTGATGTAGCGCCACTGATTACCTGGGGTCTGACTGTTACTCGCGGCCCGAACAAAACGCGCCAGAATCTGGGCATCTACCGGCAACAGGTACTGGGACCGAACAAGGTGGTGATGCGCTGGCTGGCCCACCGTGGCGGCGCACTGGATTTCCGTGACCACCAGTTAGCCAACCCGGGGCAACCCTTTCCGGTGGCTGTGGTTCTGGGCTGTGACCCGGCCACGATTCTCGGTGCCGTCACCCCGGTGCCGGATACCTTGTCGGAATACCAGTTCGCCGGACTGCTCCGTGGCAAAAAGACCGAGCTCGTGAAGTGCCTGGGTTCAACATTGCAGGTACCCGCCTCAGCCGAGATTGTGCTGGAGGGTGTGCTGAACCCCGGGGAAACGGCGCTCGAGGGGCCCTACGGCGACCACACCGGTTACTACAACGAGCAGGCGTCTTTTCCTGTCTTTACGATCGAGCGCATGACCATGCGCAAGAAGCCGATCTATCACTCGACTTATACGGGCAAGCCGCCCGATGAGCCAGCGATGCTAGGCGTGGCGCTCAACGAAGTCTTTGTGCCGCTGCTGCAGAAGCAGTTCCCCGAAATCACCGATTTCTATTTGCCACCCGAGGGCTGCTCTTACCGGATGGCGATTGTAAGCATCAAGAAACAATATGCCGGACATGCGCGCCGCATCATGATGGGCGTCTGGAGCTTCCTGCGTCAGTTCATGTATACCAAGTTCATCATCGTCGTCGACCATGATGTGGATATTCGCGACTGGAAAGAAGTGGTCTGGGCCATGACCACCCGCATGGATGCAACCCGTGACACGATGCTGGTCGACAACACACCGATCGATTACCTGGATTTCGCGTCTCCGGTGGCCGGCCTTGGGAGCAAGATGGGGCTGGATGCCACTAACAAGTGGCCCGGTGAGACTAACCGTGAGTGGGGCACGCCGATTACGCAGGATCCGGCCGTTAAGGCACGGGTCGATGCAATGTGGGCTGAACTGGGGCTTTAATTATTCCGCAGGCAGCTCGCGCTTGCTGCCATCGGCATTGAGCGCCACATAGGTAATCAGCGCTTCGGTGACCTTGACGGTGACCGGGTTAGCCGGATGCCGCTCGGCGTACATCTGCACCTTGATGGTCACTGACGTTCTGCCGCGCTTTTCGACTTCGGCAAAGAAGCTGACAATGTCACCCACCGATACGGGTTGATGAAACTGCATCGTGTTGACGGCGACTGTCGCAATACGTCCCCGGGCCACCTTGTGACCCAGCACCGCACCCGCCAGATCAATGTGGCCCATGGTCCAGCCACCAAAGACGTCACCATACTGGTTTGCATCAGACGGCATGGGAATAACCTTGAGCACAGGTGTCAGGTCTGGAAGCTGGCAGGGTGTATCAATCATGGTGCGTTATCGATCCGGAAGGCAAGAAAGATTTAAACTACAGGGGTTATTTTAAGGTCATCCGCTCAAAACAGGTCAAAACGCATGTCGCGTCACGGAAACAAAACTTACGGCTCCGCCAGCAACGAGCCTCTGCACGTCTGGAACACCCTGAAATCGCTGCTTCCCTGGTTGTGGGCCTATAAGGTTCGCATGCTGGCCGCCTTCGGCGCATTGATTCTGGCCAAGATGGCCAGTGTGTATGTGCCGATTGTTTTCAAGCACATGATCGACAAACTGGGTGCCGGTCATGAGACCGTGTTGGTGTTACCGGTGGGGCTGCTCCTGCTTTACGGTCTGATGCGGCTGGCCAGCACCGGCTTTACCGAACTGCGTGAAATTCTCTTCGTACGTGTTACCCAACAGGCCATTCGCCGTATTGCGCTGTCGGTCTTTGGACATCTCCACAATTTGTCTTTGCGCTTTCATCTGGAACGGCAAACGGGTGGCGTCTCTCGCGATATTGACCGTGGCACCCGGGCGATCTCGAACCTGATTAGCTACACCCTCTATTCGATTCTGCCAACCCTGATCGAACTGTTGATGGTGATGACCGTGCTGGCCGTGCAGTATGACCAGGTCTTTGTCTGGATTACCCTGGCCTCGATTGTGGCCTACGTGGCCTTTACCGTGATCGTTTCGAACTGGCGCATCCACATCCGCCGTGCCGTTAATGAGGCTGATTCGGCCGCCAATACGCGTGCGATTGATAGTCTGTTGAATTACGAAACGGTGAAGTACTTCAACAACGAAGCCTACGAGCTCAACCGCTACGATGAGGCCATGCGTCGCTGGGAAGATGCTTCGGTGCGCAGCCAGATGACACTCACCGTGTTGAATATGGGGCAGCAGCTGATCATTGTGACCGGTCTCGTAGCCATGATGTGGCATGCCGCCAACGGGGTGGTCGCCGGCACGATGACGGTGGGTGACCTGGTGCTGGTCAATGCCTTCCTGATCCAGCTCTATATGCCGCTCAATTTCTTTGGGGTGGTGTACCGCGAGATCCGTCAGGCCCTGACCGATATCGAGCGGATGTTCGGGCTGCTGAACAAGGCTCGGGAGATTGTAGATGCTCCCGACGCGCGACCTCTACCGCCTGCTCCCATCAGCGTGCACTTTGACCGGGTGGATTTTGCCTACGAACCGTCGCGGCCAATCCTCAGCAATGTCTCCTTCGAGATCCCCGCAGGACATACTGTGGCGGCCGTGGGTCATTCCGGTGCTGGCAAATCAACTTTGGCACGACTGATCTACCGCTTCTATGACGTGACCGGTGGGCGCATTCTGATGAACGGGATCGATCTACGCGATATCGCCCAGGACAGCCTCCGCAGCGGGATCGCCATCGTGCCGCAGGATACCGTGCTGTTTAACGAGTCGCTCTACTACAACATTCTCTACGGCAATCCCTCGGCAAGTCGTGAGCAGGTGATCGCCGCCGCTAAAGCTGCGCACCTGCATGACTTTGTGGAGACCCTGCCGGACGGCTATGATAGCCGTGTGGGTGAGCGGGGACTTAAGCTCTCCGGTGGCGAAAAGCAGCGCGTCGCTATTGCCCGTGCACTTTTGAAAAACCCACCCATTCTGGTCTTTGACGAGGCCACCTCTGCACTGGACTCCAAAACAGAAAAGGCTATCCAGAGCAGCATGGAGGTCGCGGCACGCGGCCGTACGACACTGATCATCGCACACCGTTTATCGACGGTGATGAATGCCGATGAGATCATTGTTCTCGATGCCGGCCATATCGTTGAGCGCGGTAAGCATGCTGCGCTTCTGTCGGCAAACGGTGTTTATGCCCAGATGTGGGCACTCCAGCAGCAGGATCGAGAGGCTGAATAGTTCTGTCGCAAATTTGTCATCCCATACAAACAGCACACACGTAAAATACGGTCTGAGTTTCGTTCACAGGAATAACCCATGTCTCTTATTACGTCTCAACTGACCGACACCCAGGCCAAGATTCTCGGCGCCGTCGCCCACCGCCCCGGCACCCTGATCTGGATGGGTCTGCTCATGATCATCCTTGGCGCCATCGGTGTCTTCGCCGAGGCTTTCTTTTCCATCGCTTCCATTAGCCTGATGGGGGGCTTTGCCCTGGCGGGGGGCATCATGCAGGCGCTGCATGCCCTGCAAGCCAAGGGCTGGAAGTCGGTTACTATTCAGATGCTTTTTGCCCTCATCTATGTCGCGATTGGCGTGATTGTCTGGGTCGCACCCGCCGCGGCTCTGGAAGGGGTGACACTCTATATGGCCACACTTTTTATGGCGACCGGGGTCTTGCGTCTGATCACCGCGTTTCAGCATACCGAGTTCAGCGGCTGGTTCATGCCGTTACTTTCAGCCGCGCTGTCCATTCTTCTGGGTGGCCTGATCCTGGCCGGCTGGCCGGATAACAGCGTGTGGGTGCCGGGAATGCTGATTGGTATCGAATTACTGCTGCAAGGCTGGAGTCTGTTCTTCCTTGGCCTAGCCGCCAAGAACGCCGTCAAATAGGCTTTGAATCATCCAACAAAAAACCCAGCCTAGGCTGGGTTTTTTGTTAAGCACTGTTCTAACTTGTGGTTAGGCAGCTACTTCTGTTTCAACCGCTTCGGTCACTTCCGGACGATCCACCAGTTCCATATAGGCGATCGGTGCATTGTCGCCCGGGCGGAAGCCGGCCTTGAGGATGCGGGTGTAACCGCCGTTACGTGCCTGGTAGCGCGGACCCAGCTCGTTGAAGAGCTTAACGACCATTTCGCGATCACGCAGACGGGCAAAGGCGAGGCGGCGGTTAGCCACCGTCGGCACTTTGGCCAGGGTGATGATCGGTTCGACGACGCGACGCAGTTCCTTGGCCTTCGGCACGGTGGTGCGGATGGCTTCGTGACGCAGCAGGGCGTTAGTCAGGTTGCGCAGCATGGCCAGACGGTGGCTGCTGGTGCGGTTCAGTTTGCGAAGACCGTGACGGTGACGCATGATGAGTTCCTTTCGTTAATCCGGCGATCAGTTACGCTCGAGACCAGCCGGCGGCCAGTTGTCGAGGCGCATACCCAGGGTGAGACCGCGCGAAGCGAGCACATCCTTGATTTCGTTGAGCGACTTGCGACCCAGGTTCGGGGTCTTGAGCAGCTCGTTTTCGGTACGCTGAATGAGATCGCCGATGTAGTAGATGTTCTCGGCCTTGAGGCAGTTGGCCGAACGCACCGTCAGTTCCAGATCGTCGACCGGCTTGAGCAGGACAGGGTCGACCGGAGCCGACTTGCCACCGTCGGCACCGTTCGTGGTGCCTTCCAGATCAGCAAACAGCGACATCTGATCGATGAGAATACGGGCGGCGATGCGCACGGCTTCTTCCGAATCGATAACGCCATTGGTTTCGATGTCCATGACCAGTTTATCGAGGTCAGTACGCTGTTCCACACGGGCAGCGTCCACCGAGTAGGCAACGCGGCGGACCGGGCTGAAGCTGGCATCCAGCATCAGGTGACCGATGACCTTGTGCTCTTCAGCCTGCTTGCGCTGGTTGGCGGGCACATAACCACGACCCTTCTCGACTTTGATTTCCATGTCGAGCTTGCCACCGGCGTGCAGATGCGCCAACACGTGATCCGGGTTGATGATTTCAACATCATGCGGCACTTCGATATCCGAAGCACGCACAACGCCTTCACCCGACTTGTTGAGCTTGAGCACGACTTCATTGCGGTTGTGCAGCTTGAATACGACGCCCTTCAGATTGAGGAGCAGGTCGACCACGTCTTCCTGCACGCCATCGATCGTCGAGTATTCATGAACAACACCGTCAATCTTGACTTCGGTCGGCGCGTAGCCTTCCATGGACGACAGCAGGATGCGGCGCAGGGCGTTACCCAGCGTATGACCATAACCACGCTCGAACGGCTCCATGACCACCTTGGCGTGAACCGGCGAGATGCTCTGGACATCGATGCTGCGCGGCTTCAATAGTGCGTTTCCTTGCATGAGCGATTCCTGTTTAAGATTCAAAGATAAGCTGAAAACTCAGTGAGCCTGATGGCTTACTTCGAATACAGTTCGATGACGAGGCCTTCGTTCAGCGTCGGCGACAGCTCGGAACGCTGCGGCATGGCCTTGAAGGTACCCTTACCGGCCTTGACGTCAACCGACAGCCACTCGGGGAAACCACGGCCTTCGGCAGCTTCAAGTGCAGCCTTGACACGCAGTTGGCCGCGCGAGCCTTCGGTCAGTTCAACCACGTCACCCGGCTTGAGGGTGTACGACGGGATGTTGACGCGCTTGCCGTTGACCAGGATGCCGTTGTGGCGCACCAGCTGACGTGCTTCGGCACGCGAACCGGCAAAGCCCATACGATAGGTCGTGGCGTCGAGACGGGCTTCGAGCAGTTGCAGCAGGTTCTCACCGGTCTGACCCTTGCGGCGATCAGCTTCAGCGAAGATCTTGCGGAACTGGCCTTCGAGTACGCCGTAGATGCGACGGATCTTCTGCTTGGCGCGCAGGTGCACACCGAAGTCAG
>CAZRYZ010000060.1:0-8375 GCA_964604465.1 uncultured Dechloromonas sp.
AGCGTATGCGATCGGTCGCTACGCAAGAAGCCCGGAATGCGCAGGTCGGCGGGTAGGCCTTTGGTGAGTAGGATCACCTTAAAGAATTCCCCCATTTCGGCGGGCGAGAGCAGCGTCTGGACTGCGTGTTGTGTGCGTACCCACTGGCCATCGGCCTGGGTGTAATCGGCCGGTTGCTGTGCGGCCAAAAGATCCAGCAGCCCGGCATCCATCAGCCAACCCGCTTGCGTGCAATAACCGGTGACCTCCAGCCCGGCATCAAAACCCGCCTCGGCAATCGCCGTGAAGTCCACGTGCGCGGTGATGTCCTGCAGCCCAGGCCAGTAGAACGGGTCCGGGTGGGCGCGGTGCCGGTAGTGGCACATGAGCGTGCCCCCGGTGCGCTCGTGATGATAGAACTCATGGCGCGGGAAGCCGTAGTCGATGAGCAATAGCGCCCCTTGCGTTAGGCGTTGCGCCACTGTACTGATCCAGGCGGGGCCGGCCTCGGGGAGCTCCGTCGTGTAGTCATCGGGCCACTCGTATTTGTCGGCCAGTGCGCGAACACGGTCGATGAGTGCGGCAGAAGTGGCCTGCGCCGTGGGTGCGGGCGCAGAGACAAACCGAACGCCATCCTCAACCGCTTCCAGGCTAACACCCAGGCGCTGGACCTGAGGTGTTGCACCGCGCTGCCAGCGAATCAGTTCCACCGGCATGGCATCGAGTACTTCGTTGCCGATCACGACGCCTGAAAGGGAATCGGGCAGTGTACTCAGCCAGCGGATGCGCTCCATCAGATGCGGTACCGTAGCTTGCAGATGCTGGCGTTGACGCTCGGCGAGTTCGCCCGAAAGCTCCAGAATGTCATAGCGCTCAGGCAGCTGATCCAGTTTCTCTAGTGCGAGCAAGAGGTCGCCGGCCAGTTTGCCGGTACCGGCACCGGCTTCGGTAATGATCGGTGAGGAAGCGGCCAGCATCGGGGCGACCGTACGTGCCAACGTCTGCCCAAAAAGGGGTGTCATTTCCGGCCCGGTGACGAAATCACCCGCCGCCCCAAACTTGTGAGCGCCCCCACTGTAATATCCCAAACCCGGGGCATAGAGCGCCAGGGCCATGTACTCGGAAAACGGTATCCAGCCGCCCGCTGCTTCAATGGCCGTGACAATGCGTTCACAGAGTGCCTGGCTAAAGGCTTGTGCCTCGGCGCTTGGCGGTGGGAGCGGATCCTGCCCGCGTGGGCTGGCCGGCTGGATGATCGGAGGGAGCGTCATGGATTCAGGCGTACGTGGGGCTCAAGGGTGATTCGGGCGGATTTAGGCGTAGAGCAGGAGAATAGCGCATGCGACAATACGCGTCATGTCGAACGCACAAAGCCTGCCGTTATCCTCCGCCCCGGTGATTCTAATCACGGGCGCTGGTCGGCGCGTCGGCGCCGCGATTGCCCGGGCTTTGCACGAGACCGGCGCCCGCGTGGTCTTGCACGCACGGCGGGCGGTGTCGGAGGCTGAGGCCCTGGCGGCCGAGCTGAACACCATACGGCCAGAATCAGCCCATGTGATGCGTGCCGACCTCCTAGATACGGCGGCAATTGCGCCACTGATTGAGGGGGTGGTGGGGCAGTTCGGGCGGCTGGATGGTCTGGTCTGCAACGCCTCTTCCTTCTTTCCGACCCCGATCGGGTCAATTGATGAAAACGCCTGGCATGATCTGGTGGGGAGCAACTTCAAGGCGCCCTTATTCCTGGCGCAGGCTGCCGCACCGCATTTACGTGCTGCCGGCGGCAGCATCGTTAACATTACCGATATTCACGCTGAACGACCGCTGGCCGGTTATCCACTTTACGCGGCCGCCAAGGGAGCGCTACTGACGCTCACCCGGGCGCTGGCGGTCGAGCTGGCAACCGAGGTGCGGGTCAATGCCGTCGCGCCCGGGCCTATACTCTGGCCGGAGGATGGCCAGTTTCCCGATGCCGAGCGCAATGCCATCGTGCAGCACACGCTACTCAAGCGTGCCGGTACGCCAGCGGATGTGGCCCGCACCGTCCGCTTCCTGATGTTTGATGCCCCGTATATCACCGGGCAGGTCATTAATGTCGATGGCGGTCGCAGTGCGCATCTGGCCACCTAGATTGTTCCTCTTTAAGAACCTGAGTCATGTCGTCCTCTCCTGAAGTCCCCTCCCAAACGATCCAGAAGCTGCGCCGCTTTATCGAGAATCGCGTTGGCAAAGCCATTGGCGACTACCGCATGATCGAAGACGGCGACACTGTGATGGTCTGCCTCTCGGGCGGCAAAGATTCGTACACGCTGCTTGATGTGTTGCTCGCACTGCGTAAGCGTGCACCCGTCGATTTCCGCATCATTGCGATGAACCTGGATCAGAAGCAGCCCGGCTTCCCGGCCGAGGTACTGCCCAATTACCTGGAAAGCCTTGGGGTTGAATACCGGATCGTGACGCAGGACACCTATTCCATCGTCAAGGAAAAGATCCCCGAAGGTAAAACCACCTGCTCGCTCTGTTCCCGCCTGCGCCGCGGCATCATCTACAAAACCGCCAAAGAGCTGGGTGCCAACAAGATTGCTCTGGGGCATCACCGTGATGACATCGTGCACACCCTCTTTCTCAATATGCTCTTCGGCGGCAAGCTCAAGGCCATGCCCCCCAAGCTGGTCACCGACGATGGCAGCAATACCGTCATCAGACCCCTGGCTTATGTGCCCGAAGTCGACATTGCGCGCTACGCCCGCGGTGTGGGTTTCCCGATTATTCCGTGTAACCTGTGCGGTTCGCAGGAAAATCTGCAGCGTCAGAAGGTGCGCGAGATGATGGCCGAGTGGGACAAGCGCTACCCGGGTCGCACCGAATCGGTGTTAACAGCGATCCAGAATGTGGTGCCCTCGCACCTGGGCGATCGCAATCTGTTTGATTTCGAAGGGCTGCGCGCAGAAACCGCGGGTGAGATTGTCGGTGGCGGTGATATCGCCTTTGATGCCGAGAGCTTTGATGAGCCCTGTGCCACGCCTGAGGGTGCCGAAGGCGGGCTGACCGATCAGCCGCAGGTGATCACCTTCCGGTAAGTCAGATCGACGGATCGTCCGGCTCGACCAGGTGGGATGGGTCGAGAGCCAGCGGGCGCTGTGCGCTTTGGGCGACCAGGTGCTCTTGGGCCAGCACTTCTTCCTGCTGGCGGGCAATAAACTCTTCCAGGCTGTCGATGCCGCGGAACTGGAGGATCGTATTGCGTACGGCGGCTTCGAGTAGCACGGCCAGGTTGCGACCTGCCGCCACCGGAATGTTGACCTTGCGGATATTGATGCCCAGCACTTCCTGGGTCTGTGCATCGAAAGGCAGTCGTGGCGTATCGACGCCGGGTTTCTGACGATGCAGGTGCACGATCAGTTTCAGGCGCATCTTGCGCCGTGATGCCGTTTCACCAAAGATCGTGCGGATGTTCAGTAAGCCTAGGCCGCGCACTTCCAGAAAATCACGCAACAGCCCCGGGCAGCGACCTTCAATCACATTGGGTGCCACCCGCGTCATCTCGACGATGTCATCGGCGACTAGACCATGCCCCCGTGAGATCAGCTCCAGCGCCAGTTCACTCTTGCCCGATCCGGATTCGCCGGTAATCAGCACGCCCATGCCCAGTACATCCATGAACACGCCGTGCAGGCTGGTGCTGTCGGCCAGCTTGCGCGCCAGATAGTGCCGCAGCTGGTCAATCACCGCCGAGCAGGAACGCGGGGAGGCAAAGAGCGGTGTGCCGGTCTTTTCGCAGGCGTCGCGCAGTTCGTCCAGTACGGGCAGATTATCGGCTACGATGATGGCCGGCGGCGCCGCCTGGCAGAGATCTTCAAAGACCGATTGGCGGCGCTGTGCCCGGGTACGCAGCGCCCACTTCTGTTCTGCCGAGCCGACCACCTGGAGGCGGTCCGGGTGAATGATGTTCAGGTGGCCGACAATATCCGAGCCAAATGCATCTTTTTCGACCAGACGGATGCTCCGGTTGCAACCGACACTACCGACCCAGCTCAGATCAAGTCGATCCTTGTATTCTTCAAAAAGCTGCGTGACGCCGACTTCCTTCATCAGGCGGCATCTTCCGAAAACAGTTTCTGAACGCTTGTGATGTCAGCGGCACCGCGGAGAAGATCGCGGAAGGCGGGGTCCGAGAAGCCCTGAGCCAGCTCGGAGAGTAGCTGCAGGTGTTCCTCGGTGCTCTGTTCGGGCACCAGCAGGAAGAAGATCAGATCGACTGGGCGGTTATCCGGTGCATCAAACGGAATTGCTTTGCCCAGACGAAAGAAAAGGCCGGCGACCTGCTTCAGGCCCTTGAGGCGACCGTGGGGGATACCAACGCCCTGACCCAGTCCGGTGGAGCCCAGTTGCTCACGCATGAGCAAGGCATCGCGGATCAGCGTGCTGCTGATACCGAGCCGTTCGCTGAAGGTATCGGCGGCAATCTGGAAGAGGACTTCCTTGGTGGCCGCCTGAGTGTCGAGCGAAATCGTCGTGGCATTATTCGCGTTATCGGCGGCGAGGAGTCGGGCTATAGCGTTCATTGAATAAAAGGCGGGCACCCTAGGGTGCCCGCCGGTCGGTCATAGGTTATTCGAGATGGCTGGCGACGCTATGCCCCCGGCCGTGATCCTGGATCTTCTGCTTGTATTTCTGAACCTGGCGATCCAGCTTGTCGGTGAGATCATCAACCGCCGCGTAGAGGTTCGGGTCGGTCGTTTCAACGAAGATGTCCTTCCCCGGTACATGCAGGGTGACTTCGGCCTTCTGGTTCAGTTTCTCGACGCTCAGCACGACATGGATGTCGATGACATGGTCAAAATGACGGGTGACCTTTTGTAGCTTCTGGCTGACATAGTCACGGATGGCCGGGCTGACGTCCAGATGATGACCACTGATTTGCAGATTCATACTGCCTCCTCTATAAGGTCTTGCGCAAACTGGCGGTGGGCAAACCCATCGCCTCACGGTATTTTGCTATGGTACGGCGGGCTACGACAATGCCTTCGGCACTAAAAAGATGACAAATTTGCTGGTCGGAGAGCGGTTTTTTTGGATTTTCTTCGTTGATCAGCTGCCGAATCCGGGCCTTGATGGCTGTCGCCGATGCAGCGCCGCCATCGTCGGTGCCGACGTGGCTGCCAAAAAAGTATTTAAATTCAAAGACTCCGCGTGGTGTCGCCATAAATTTCTGAGAGGTGACCCGGGAAATCGTCGATTCGTGCAGCCCGAGTTGGTCGGCAATCTCCCGCAGCACCAGCGGACGCATGGCCAACTCCCCTTTTTCAAAGAAATCGGCCTGCTCGCGGACAATGGCCTGCGCCACCCGCTCAATCGTATCGAAACGCTGCTGGATATTTTTGATCAACCAGCGTGCTTCCTGAAGTTGGCCGCCCAATCCGCTTTGGGCATCGCCCGAGCGGCGAAGCAGATCCGCATACAACCGGTTGACGCGCAGTCGTGGTAACGCATCGGGGTTGATCATCGCGTGCCAGCACTCGGCGGCTGCCGGTTCATGATTCGCATCCTGATCGCTGGCTCGGGGAACCCGGCGGACGATGACTTCGGGAATGATGTACGGGCTGGCATCATCGAGGTAGCTCGCCCCGGGGTGCGGGTTCAGGCTGCGGATTAACAATTGGGCGTCGCGCAGTGCATCATCCGTCGCACCGGTCTTGCGGCGCAGCTGGGCAAAGTCACGTTGCGCCAGCAGGGGCAGGTGGTGGGCTACCAGCAGCCTGGCTAATTCGGCAGACGCCTCGGTGGACTCCTGCAATTGCAGCAGCAGACACTCTTCCAGACCCCGTGCGCCCACACCCAGAGGATCGAGTTGTTGCAGGCGACCGAGGGCGGCCTCGAGTTCGGCCAGCGTGACGGCTTCGTCGCTCGGCAAGCTGCTCTGGATTTCTACCAGAGTGCCAATCAGATAGCCCCGTTCATCAAGCGCCTCAATCAGAATCCGCACCAGACATTGCTCACGCCAGCTCGCACGCATCAGCCCGGCCTGAGTCAGTAAATGTTCGCGCAGTGTCAGTGTGGCGCTATCCGCGTGCTCTGGCTCGAAGTCGTCGTCGCGTCCACCACTGCCACCGTAGCTGCCTTCGTAATTGCTGTAATCGTATGGGCCTTCATCCAGATCCATCGGACTCCGTTGTTCGAAGGCCTCGGCGGTATCGGGTAGCACGTCACCGTGGCGGGTTTCGGCCATATCATCGGCCGCATCGTCAGCCGATGTCTGTCCGGTCTTGTTGTCGGCATTGGCACGAAATTCAGCGACCTCAGCTTCGGTCGTGTCGTTGGCGCGATCGGATTCCTCACCCTCTTCGCGTTCGAGCATCGGATTTTCGGCCAGCGCCTGGGCCACCTCCTGCTGCAGCTCGACCGATGACAATTGCAGTAGCCGGATCGACTGCTGCAGCTGCGGTGTCATTGTCAGCTGTTGCGAGGCCTTGAGTTGCAGGCTGGCCTTCATGGGTGTCTTTTTCCGGTAGCCGCAGATGCGGCAGGGTGCTTAGAGGCGGAAATGCTCGCCCAGGTACACCTGGCGAACCGCGTCGTTGTTGATGATGTCGTCTGGTCGACCCGAAGCCAGCACCGTGCCCTCACTGATGATATAGGCGCGGTCGGTAATGCCTAGCGTTTCGCGCACATTGTGGTCGGTGATCAGCACGCCGATGCCGCGTTCCTTCAGAAAACGGATGATCTTCTGGATCTCCAGTACGGCAATCGGGTCAACGCCGGCAAAGGGTTCATCCAGCAGAATAAAGCGCGGCTCGGTTGCCAGCGCCCGGGCAATCTCGACCCGGCGGCGTTCGCCGCCGGAGAGCGATGCGGCCCGGCTATCACGGATATGCTGGATCGCCAGCTCGTCAAGCAGGGTCTCTAGACGATTGCGCTCTTCATCGGGCGGCAGCTTTTGCAGTTGCAGTACCGCCAGAATGTTTTCTTCCACCGTCAGCTTGCGGAAGACAGAGGCTTCCTGCGGCAGGTAGGACACCCCCATGTGCGCGCGTTTGTGGATCGGCAGGTGTACGACTTCCTCGCCCGCTAGCGTGATATTGCCACCATCGGCAGGCACCAGGCCCACCACCATGTAAAAGCAGGTCGTTTTACCCGCCCCGTTAGGGCCGAGCAGACCAACGACCTCGCCCGCCTTCACGTCGAAGGACACATCCTTCACCACCGTACGCTTGCGGTACACCTTGCGCAGGTTGCGGGCCGAGAGCGTGGCGGGCTGGCTGGTTTCGATGGCAGTCATGGTTTTTATGGATTCAAGTTAAACGGCTAAGTGTCTATTGTCTCAGGAAGCCGGATTCGGATCGAGCCCCTCGCCGCTTTGACCGCCTTCGCTGCCATCACATCCCTCTCCACGGAGTACCTGCTGAATCGCCCGCATGGCAAAGCCCCGGGTGACCAGGTAACGCGTCTGTTTGACGCGCTCGTTCATGTCAGCAGGTCGCTGACCGAACTTCTTCAGCCAGACCTCGTGGCAGCGTGCGTACTCACTAGGTTGTTCAGCAATCACCGCGTCAATCGTCTCGCGGTCGATCCCCTTTTGCGCCAGCTCCTGCCGTAAGCGGCTATCACCGTAACGGGGCGCCCGCACACGCGTCCGCATTTCGGCGTACCGGGTATCGGAGAGCATCTTGCGTTGCTCCAGATCATCAAGCAGGGCATCAACCTCACGCTCTGTGGGCGGCTCGTAGACTTCCTCGGAGAATGATTCCGTATCAAAGGCCTCTGATGCGCCATGCCGACCGTGATTACTCGGCCGCATCGGCCGCGGGGCCGGTTTGCTCAGGAGTTTCTTGGCCAGCTCCTGCCGCGAATACTCGCGCCGCGCCAAAAGGCGCAAAGCGCGAGCACGCAGATCGTCAGCTGGGGCAGCCAATCTCGTCCGGGGCGTTCAGCAATGCCCGGGTTTAGGCGTCGTCACCTTCAGCCGCCGGTGCTGCACCGGCCTTGGTGATGCCGGCCGCGTCCATGATCTTGGCTTCAATTTCGCGGGCCATCTCAGGGCGCGACTTCAGGAACTCGCGCACATTATCTTTACCCTGGCCGATCTTCTCGCCGTTGTAGGCGTACCAGGCACCGGCCTTGTCGATAATCTTGTGCTCAACACCCAGCTCAATGATTTCGCCTTCGCGCGAGATGCCTTCGCCGTAAAGAATGTCGAAGATGGCTTCGCGGAACGGAGGGGCCACTTTGTTTTTGACTACTTTGACGCGCGTCTCGGAACCAATGACTTCGTCGGCCTTCTTGATGGCGCCAATACGGCGGATGTCGAGGCGCACCGAGGCGTAGAACTTCAGCGCGTTACCGCCGGTGGTGGTTTCGGGGTTACCGAACATCACACCGATCTTCATACGGATCTGGTT
>CAZRYZ010000061.1:0-8044 GCA_964604465.1 uncultured Dechloromonas sp.
ACCATCGCTGGTAGCGCCCGCAGCATGGGTATCACCGTGGAGGGCCTCTAATATGGCAAAACTGACTAAGCGCCAACAGGCTCTGCAGGGCAAGGTTGACCGTAACAAGCTGTACACGCTGGGCGAAGCCCTGTCGCTGACCAAAGAACTGGCGACTGCCAAGTTTGATGAGTCGATCGACGTTGCGCTGAACCTGGGTGTTGATCCGCGTAAGTCGGACCAGGTTGTTCGTGGCTCGGTGGTTCTGCCGGCCGGTACCGGTAAGACCATGCGTGTTGCCGTGTTTGCACAGGGTGACAAAGCTGAAGCGGCAACGGCTGCCGGTGCCGACATCGTCGGTTTCGAAGATCTGGCAGATCAGGTCAAGGCCGGTAACATGGACTTTGATATCGTGATCGCTACCCCGGACGCCATGCGTATCGTCGGTCAGCTGGGTCAGATCCTCGGTCCGCGCGGCCTGATGCCGAACCCGAAGGTAGGCACCGTGACCATGGATGTCGCCACCGCTGTTAAGAATGCCAAGGCGGGCCAGGTTCAGTACCGTACCGATAAGGGCGGCATCGTGCACGCCACGATTGGCCGTGCTTCGTTTGGTGTTGAGGCACTCGAGCAGAACCTGCGCGCCCTCGTGGATGCTCTGGTCAAGGCCCGTCCGGCATCAGCCAAGGGTCAGTACCTGAAGAAGATCGCGGTATCCAGCACCATGGGTCCTGGCGTTCACGTCGATCAGGCATCGGTACAGGCTTAAGTTTTACAAGAACTTTGGGCTGGCTGCCTGCGACTCTAGAGTTACAGGCAGCCAGATCGTCAAAGACCGCAGGTGCGTATCAACGTTTAATAGCTCTTCGGAGCGTCCTGCGCAGATGGTGGTCCCAGAACAGGATTTTGCGGCATGTCCGCGAGGCTCTGATTTCGGTCACCGTAATGGGGGTAACCGGTTCGCCGGTTGCATGTTGACTTGAATGGAGAAAGACGAATGAGTCTGAATCTGAACGACAAAAAGGCCGTTGTTGCCGAAGTGTCGGCACAGGTCGCCAAGGCGCAAAGCATGGTGCTCGCAGAATACCGCGGCATCGAAGTGGGTGATCTCACCCAGCTGCGCGCCAAGGCACGCGCATCGGGCGTGTACCTGCGTGTTCTGAAGAACACCCTGGTGCGCCGCGCTGTCGAAGGTACCGCCTTCGCCGGCCTGTCCGATCAGATGGTCGGTCCGCTGATCTACGGTATTTCCGAAGATCCGATCGCCCCGGCCAAGGTGCTGAACGATTTTGCCAAGTCGAACGACAAGTTGATTCTGAAGGCAGGTAGCTATGCCGGTGAAATTCTTGATGCCGCAGGCGTCAAGGCACTGGCCAGCGTTCCGAGCCGTGAAGAACTGCTGGCCAAGCTGCTGGGCATCATGCTCGCACCGGTCACCAGCTTCGCAATCAACCTGGGCGCACTGGCCAAGAAGCGTGAAGAAGAAGGCGCCGCGGCCTAACTGCCGGCATCCTTCCGAACTATTTTTAACGATTAGAACTTACTGGAGTAACAATCATGGCAATCACCAAGGACGATATCCTGGAAGCCGTTGGTAACCTGACCGTTCTCGAACTGAACGATCTGGTTAAGGCATTTGAAGAGAAGTTTGGTGTATCGGCTGCCGCTATGGCCGTCGCTGCCCCGGGTGCTGGCGCTGCTGCCGGTGGCGCTGCTGCTGAAGAGCAGACTGAATTCACCGTTGTTCTGGCTGCTGCCGGCGACAAGAAGGTTGAAGTCATCAAGGTGGTCCGCGCTGCTACTGGCCTGGGCCTGAAGGAAGCGAAGGACGTTGTTGACGGCGCGCCGAAGCCTGTGAAGGAAGGCATCTCGAAGGCTGATGCTGAAGCACTGAAGAAGCAACTGGAAGAAGCTGGCGCCAAGGTCGAAGTCAAGTAAGACCTTGTTGTCCGTGCACGTCGGGCTGGGGCGAAAACGCCCCGGCCTTGCGTGCTTTTGGCGTTTCTGCAGCACGTTGCACAGCAACGATCAGCAGAATCCCGCCGGCAAAGCAAAATGCCCGAAATTTTTTTTCAGACATTTTGCTTTGCCGACAGGCAAGACGATTTAACCGCATGACCCGAATGATCCACATTCACCACGGCGCGAGTCGTGATACCGATAGACCTAACTGATCCAGATCCGGAGCGATGATGAACTACTCATTTACCGAGAAAAAGCGCATCCGCAAGAGCTTTGCGAAGCGTGACACGGTGCTCGAGGTACCTTACCTTCTGGCGACCCAGCTCGACTCCTTCCGTGATTTTCTGCAACAGGGAATCACGCCTGCACAACGCCGTCCGCAGGGTCTGCAAGCCGCTTTTTCGACGATCTTCCCGATCACGTCGCATTCCGGCAATGCACGCCTCGAGTTTGTCAGCTACAACCTGGCTGAACCGGCCTTCGACGTGCGCGAATGTCAGCAACGTGGCCTGACCTTCGCATCGGCGCTGCGCGCCCGTGTGCGTTTGGTCATCCTCGACCGTGATACCGGTGATGTTAAAGAAGTCAAGGAGCAGGAAGTCTACATGGGCGAGATTCCGCTCATGACCGACACGGGTTCCTTCGTGATCAACGGCACAGAACGTGTCATCGTCAGCCAGCTGCATCGTTCGCCGGGGGTGTTCTTCGAACATGATCGCGGTAAGACCCACTCCTCGGGCAAATTGCTCTTCTCGGCTCGTGTGATTCCTTATCGCGGTTCGTGGGTCGACTTCGAGTTTGACCCGAAAGACACGCTCTTCTTCCGTGTCGACCGTCGCCGCAAGATGCCGGTCACCACGCTGCTCCGCGCGCTGGGTATGACGGATGAAGAGATTCTGGGGCGCTTCTTCCAGTTTGACGATTTCACACTTGGGAAGAACATCGAGTTCGCCCTGGTGCCAGAGCGTCTGCGTGGCGAAGTCGCCCGTTTCGACATCTGCGACAAGTCTGGCAAGGTGATCGTGCCGAAAGACAAGCGCATTACTGCCCGCCACATTCGTGAGCTGGACGCCGCCGGTCTGAAGAGCATTGTTGTGCCGGAAGAATTCCTCGTTGAGCGCATTCTGGCGAAGGATGTCATCAGCCCGGAAACCGGGGAGATTGTTGCCAAGGCGAACGAAGAGATCGATGCGACCCTGCTGGCCAAGCTGCAGGAAGCGGGTGTTAAGTCGATCCAGACGCTGTATGTGAACGATCTGGATCGCGGTGCATTTATCGCCAATACCCTGCGTGCGGATGAAACGCGCGACCGTACAGCGGCGCGCGTGGCCATCTATCGCATGATGCGCCCGGGTGAGCCGCCGACCGAAGAGGCCGTCGAAATCCTGTTCAACGGCCTGTTCTACTCCGATGATCGTTACGATCTGTCGGGTGTGGGTCGTATGAAGTTCAACCGCCGTATGGGCCGTGCTGATATCACCGAAAGCAAGGTCATGATGACCTCGCTGCCGTCGAAGACCGACGAGATCGTTGCCTATTTGGCCGAACGTAATGGTGTTCGCGCATCGCTTGTTGCCGACCAGTTGGCTGAAATGCAATTTGGCCCGCGCGCCGCTGCTGAAAACCTGACCGAAGCTGAAGCACAGGAAGTGGCCGCCAAGCTCAACGGCATGGGCGTCAAGACCGAGATCCGCGAACAGCTGACCCTCTCGCCGCGCGACCTGATTGACGCGATCGAAATTTTGGTCGAGCTGCGCAACGGCCGGGGTGAGATCGACGATATCGATCACCTGGGCAATCGTCGTGTCCGCTCGGTGGGCGAACTAGCCGAAAACCAGTTCCGCGCCGGCCTGGCCCGTGTCGAGCGTGCCGTCAAGGAGCGCCTGAACCAGGCTGAATCCGACAACCTGATGCCGCATGACCTGATCAATGCCAAGCCGATCTCGGCCGCGATCAAGGAGTTCTTCGGTTCCAGCCAGCTGTCGCAGTTTATGGACCAGACGAACCCGCTGTCGGAAATCACCCACAAGCGCCGTGTGTCGGCCCTTGGCCCGGGTGGTCTGACCCGCGAACGTGCCGGCTTCGAAGTCCGTGACGTGCACCCGACGCATTACGGTCGTGTGTGCCCGATCGAAACGCCAGAAGGTCCGAACATTGGTCTCATCAACTCGCTGGCACTGTACGCCCGCGTGAACGAATACGGTTTCATCGAAACACCGTACCGTAAGGTCGTTGATGGTCACGTGACCTCGGAAATTAACTACCTGTCGGCCATTGAAGAAGGTCAGTACGTGATTGCCCAGGCGAATGCCGGCATGGATGCCAAGGGTAAGCTGACGGACGAATTGGTGACTTGCCGTCACAAGGGCGAAGCCCTGCTGGAGCCGGCGGCCCAAGTTCAGTACATGGACGTGGCACCGTCGCAGATCGTCTCGGTCGCTGCCTCGCTGGTGCCGTTCCTTGAGCACGATGACGCCAACCGTGCGCTGATGGGCGCCAACATGCAACGTCAGGCTGTGCCGTGTCTGAGCCCGGAAAAACCGGTGGTCGGCACCGGTATCGAACGCACCGTGGCCGTTGACTCGGGTACCGCCATTGTTGCCCGTCGTGGCGGCGTGGTCGATTACGTCGACGCCGGCCGCATCGTGATCCGCGTCAATGACAATGAAGCACTGGCTGGCGAAGTCGGTGTGGACATCTATAACCTCGTCAAGTACACCCGTTCCAACCAGAACACCAACATCAACCAGCGTCCGATCGTTCGCGTCGGCGACAAGCTGGCCAAGGGTGACGTGGTCGCTGATGGCGCATCGACGGATCTGGGCGAACTCGCCCTGGGTCAGAACATGCTCATCGCCTTCATGCCCTGGAACGGCTACAACTACGAAGACTCGATTCTCATCTCCGAGCGCGTCGTTGCTGAAGATCGGTTCACGTCGGTTCACATCGAAGAGCTGACCGTAGTCGCACGCGACACCAAGCTGGGACCGGAAGAAATTACCCGTGACATCCCGTCGCTGGGTGACTCGCAGCTGTCGCGCCTGGACGAATCAGGCATCGTGTACATCGGTGCCGAAGTTGACGCCGGTGACGTGCTGGTGGGCAAGGTCACGCCGAAGGGCGAGACCCAGCTGACGCCGGAAGAAAAGCTCCTGCGCGCCATCTTCGGTGAAAAGGCTTCCGATGTGAAGGACACCAGTCTGCGTGTCTCGTCGGGTATCGCCGGTACGGTGATTGATGTTCAGGTCTTCACCCGTGAAGGCATCGAGCGTGACAAGCGTGCCCAGTCGATCATCGATGATCAGCTGCGCCACTACAAGCTCGATCTGGCCGATCAGCTGCGTATTGTTGAGCGGGATGCTTTCGAGCGTGTTGCGCGTCTGATCACCGGCAAGGTTGCCAATGGCGGTCCGAAGAAGCTGGCCAAGGGTTCTAAGGTGGATCGCGCCTATCTGGACACCGTGGATCCACATCAGTGGTTCGATATCCGCATGGCCGATGATGACATCGCCACGCAGCTGGAAGCGCTGCGCGAAGGGATCGAACAGACCCGTAAGGGCTTCGATGCCGCCTTCGAAGAAAAGCGCAAGAAGCTGACCCAGGGCGACGAACTACCGCCGGGCGTTCAGAAGATGGTCAAGGTCTATCTGGCCGTGAAGCGCCGCCTGCAACCGGGTGACAAGATGGCCGGTCGCCATGGTAACAAGGGCGTGGTCTCGCGCATCGTTCCGGTGGAAGATATGCCGCATATGGCTGATGGTCGCCCTGTCGACATCGTGCTGAACCCGCTGGGTGTGCCGTCTCGGATGAACGTGGGCCAGGTTCTGGAAACCCACCTGGGCTGGGCGGCGATGGGCCTCGGTCGTCGTATTGACGAGATGCTGCGTGCCGAACGGAATATCCAGGAAGTGCGCAAGCTGCTCGACAAGATCTACAACCAGAGTGGCCGTTCGGAAGACCTCAAGGCGATGTCCGACGACGAGATCCTGGCGCTAGCGCAGAACCTGCGCAAGGGCGTGCCGTTTGCCACACCGGTGTTTGACGGTGCCGCAGAAGCCGAACTCAACGCCATGCTGGAACTGGCCTATCCGGATCAGGTGGCGCAGGAGCTGAAGCTCACGCCGACCCGAACCCAGATCGAGCTGGTGGACGGCCGAACCGGTGAGGCCTTCGAGCGCCCGGTCACTGTGGGTTACATGCACATCCTGAAACTGCACCATCTGGTCGACGACAAGATGCATGCCCGTTCGACGGGCCCGTACTCGCTCGTCACGCAGCAGCCGCTGGGTGGTAAGGCGCAGTTCGGTGGTCAGCGCTTCGGTGAAATGGAAGTCTGGGCGCTGGAAGCTTACGGTGCATCGCACGTACTGCAGGAAATGCTCACGGTGAAGTCCGATGACGTTTCCGGCCGTACCAAGATGTACGAAAACATCGTCAAGGGTGATCACAAGATCGAAGCGGCTATGCCGGAATCGTTCAACGTGCTCGTCAAGGAAATCCGGTCGTTGGGTATCGACATCGACCTCGAGCGTCACTGATCGCGGGCAACCGCGACGCATTATCGCAACACCGGCGACAGGCTGTTGGCTAACTGGCAGCCTGTCTAAAGAATCTGGATTTACTCCGTCTGGGAGAAAAGCATGAAAGCGTTACTGGATCTGTTCAAGCAGGTAGGACCGGAAGAAGAATTCGATGCGATCACCATCGGGCTGGCATCGCCCGAGAAGATTCGCTCGTGGTCCTATGGCGAGGTCAAGAAACCTGAAACCATTAACTACCGTACGTTCAAGCCCGAGCGTGACGGCCTGTTCTGCGCCAAGATCTTTGGCCCGGTTAAGGACTATGAGTGCTTGTGCGGTAAGTACAAGCGCCTCAAGCATCGTGGCGTCATCTGTGAAAAGTGTGGCGTTGAAGTCACGCTCGCCAAGGTGCGTCGCGAGCGCATGGCGCATATCGAACTGGCCAGCCCGGTTGCCCACATCTGGTTCCTGAAGTCACTGCCGTCGCGTCTGGGTATGGTGCTCGACATGTCGCTGCGCGACATCGAACGCGTACTCTACTTTGAAGCCTTCGTTGTCGTTAACCCGGGCATGACCCCGCTGCAGCGCGGCCAGATCATGACCGAGGACGATTACAACGCCAAGGTTGAAGAGTTCGGCGACGAATTTGACGCCATGATGGGTGCCGAAGGTATCCGCGAGATGCTGCGCACGCTCAATCTGGATCGCGAAGTCGAGAAGCTGCGCGAAGAGCTGGCCGCTTCGGGTTCGGAAGCCAAGAGCAAGAAGCTGACCAAGCGCCTGAAGGTACTGGAAGCCTTCCAGCGTTCGGGGATTAAGCCGGAATGGATGATCCTCGAAGTACTGCCGGTGCTGCCGCCGGATCTGCGCCCGCTGGTCCCGCTAGATGGTGGCCGCTTCGCCACATCGGATCTGAACGATCTGTACCGTCGCGTCATCAATCGTAACAACCGTCTGAAGCGTCTGCTCGAACTGCGCGCACCGGACATCATCGTGCGCAACGAAAAGCGCATGCTGCAAGAGGCCGTTGACTCACTGCTGGATAACGGTCGCCGCGGTAAGGCCATGACCGGCGCCAACAAGCGTCCGCTCAAGTCGCTGGCCGACATGATCAAGGGTAAGGGCGGTCGTTTCCGTCAGAACCTGCTCGGTAAGCGCGTCGACTACTCGGGCCGTTCGGTCATCGTGGTCGGTCCGCAGCTCAAGCTGCATCAGTGCGGCCTGCCCAAGCTGATGGCGCTGGAATTGTTCAAGCCTTTTATCTTTAATCGCCTCGAACAGATGGGTCTGTCGACCACCATCAAGCAAGCCAAGAAGATGGTCGAAAATGAAGAGCCGATCGTCTGGGATATCCTCGAAGAAGTCATTCGCGAGCACCCGGTCATGCTGAACCGTGCGCCAACGCTGCACCGTCTCGGCATCCAGGCCTTCGAACCGGTGCTCATTGAAGGTAAAGCCATCCAGCTGCACCCGCTGGTTTGTGCCGCCTTCAACGCCGACTTCGATGGTGACCAGATGGCCGTTCACGTGCCGCTGTCGCTGGAAGCCCAGATGGAAGCCCGTACCCTGATGCTGGCGTCGAA
>CAZRYZ010000062.1:0-7793 GCA_964604465.1 uncultured Dechloromonas sp.
AGTGACTCGGCAGTGATCCCCGTGCCGTCGGAAACAAAGAAGACTGTGCGTTTGGTCATGATTTTTGCATTGTAACGAATGCGGAACACTTTGTCTGGTCAATTGGTATGACCAAATATCAGCGTAAAAATTGAAATTATTTCATTGTATCTCGATGATTTTTTTATTTCACCTGTGATAAATTGCGAACTTCAAACCAACAAACTTTAATGGTCTGACCAATTAAGCCAATTGCAGATGCCTCAGGAAGCCCAAAACGTACAACGTTTATCCGATACGGTTGCCCATCAGCTCGAGCAGCGCATTCTTGATGGGGTATTCAAGTCGGGCGATCGATTGCCCGCAGAGCGGGAATTTGCCCTAGAGCTAGGGGTCTCGCGTCCCTGCTTGCGTGAAGCGATCCAGAAACTCGCCTCCCGTGGGCTTTTATATAGCCGGCAGGGCGGCGGTACCTACGTTGCTGATCAACTCTCAGATGCCGTGCAGAACCCATGGGCTCAGATGTTGGCATCGCATCCCGCACTGAGTGATGATCTTCTTGAATTCCGTGCGGTGCTTGAAGCGCAAAGTGCTGAATGGGCTGCTATCCGGGCAACGCCCGCAGATCTTCAGCGTCTATCGCAATGCCTTGAATCAGCCCGGCTTGCCATCGGTTCGCTCAGTGCAGAAGCCGTTACGGCAGCCGACCTCGAGTTTCATCAGGCGCTTGCCGAGTCTGCGCACAACACGTTTGTGGCGCACATGATGTCGGTTGTTCAGGAGCTTCTTGAAAAGGATATCCGGTTTAACCTGAGTGAATTAATCAGCGTCCCTGTCGCCAGCCGCATGCTGATCGAACAATGGACCGCCATGGTCGATAGCATTTCCCGACAGGATGTGGCCGCTGCCCGTCAGGCGGCCGCAACCCATGCCGGATTTTTCCGTGAAACCCTCCACCAGGCACAACGAGCACTGGCTCGTCGTGAGACAGCCAACCGCCGCCTGGCCGCTAACGCTTTCTAAACTTTTTTCATTGTCATTCCAGGGGATTTTTTATGAACGCCTTTGTTAAAAACTTCAAAGAACTACGCATGACCGATGTGGAAGAGGTCGGCGGAAAGAATGCCTCGCTGGGCGAAATGATCAGCCAGTTGTCGACCGCGGGTGTTCGTGTCCCGGGTGGCTTTGCGACAACGGCTGAAGCCTATCGGGCCTTTCTTGCACATAATGGCCTGGCCGACAAGATCAATGCCCGTCTGTCGACCCTGGATGTGGACGACGTCGATGCACTACTCAAGACCGGTGCCGAGATCCGCCAATGGGTCGTCGAGACCCCTTTCCCTGAGCAGCTTGAGAAGGAAATTGCCGTCCACTACGCGGCACTCATCGCAGAAAGTGGGGCGGATGCCTCCTTTGCCGTTCGCTCTTCCGCCACTGCTGAGGATCTGCCCGATGCTTCCTTCGCCGGACAGCAGGAAACCTTCCTGAATATCCATGGCCTGGAAAATATACTTCACGCCATCAAGGAAGTCTTTGCTTCGCTCTATAACGATCGTGCGATTGCCTACCGCGTGCATAAGGGTTTTGCTCACGCCGATGTCGCCCTGTCTGCCGGCATCCAGCGCATGGTGCGCTCGGATAAGGGCGCTGCTGGCGTGATGTTTACGCTCGATACCGAATCCGGTTTCCGAGATGCAATTTTCGTGACCTCGTCTTATGGCCTGGGTGAAACGGTGGTGCAGGGTGCCGTGAACCCTGATGAGTTCTACGTCCACAAACCAATGTTGCGCGAAGGCCGTCCAGCCGTGATCCGCCGTAACCTGGGTTCCAAACTGATCAAGATGATCTTTTCGACGGATAAGGTTGCCGGTAAGTCGACGCATACGGTTGATGTCGCTGAAGCCGAGCGTAACCAGTTCTCGATCCGGGATGAGGAAGTTCTGGAGCTGGCCCGCTTCGCAGACATCATTGAAAAGCATTACGAGCGCCCGATGGATATCGAGTGGGGTCGTGATGGGACGGATGGCCGTCTGTATATTCTGCAGGCGCGTCCGGAAACCGTTAAATCACAGGAGTCCAAGGATAAAGTTGAAAAGTTTGCCCTCAAATCCTACGGCAAGGTGCTGGCTTCGGGTCGTGCGATCGGCCAGAAGATTGGCGTTGGTCCGGTCCGCGTCGTCAACGATCCGGCTGAAATGAATAGCGTTAAGCCGGGTGATGTTCTGGTAGCTGACATGACCGACCCGAACTGGGAGCCGGTCATGAAGCGTGCCTCGGCGATTGTGACCAATCGCGGTGGCCGAACCTGTCATGCCGCCATTATTGCTCGTGAACTCGGCATCCCGGCCATCGTAGGTTGCGGGGATGCGACTGAGACGCTGACTGAAGGTGAAGTGGTAACGGTGTCTTGCGCCGAAGGCGACACGGGCCATGTCTATCGCGGTGCACAGGAGTATGAAGTGACCACCCGTGATCTCGGCGAACTGCCGCCGATCCCGGTCAAGATCATGATGAACGTGGGCAATCCGGAACTGGCTTTCGATTTTGCGCAATTGCCGAACGAGGGCGTGGGTCTCGCTCGCGTTGAATTCATCATTAACAACATCATCGGTATCCACCCGAAAGCAATTCTGGATATCGATCGACTGCCGGCTAGCAAGCGTGAGGAGATCGAACGTCGCGCCCGGGGTTATGCCGATCCGGTCAGTTTCTTCACTGACAAACTGGTCGAAGGTGTGGCAACGATTGCTGCCGCCTTCTGGCCGAAGCCGGTGATTGTCCGTCTGTCGGATTTCAAGTCCAACGAATACCGCAAACTACTCGGTGGTGATCTGTATGAACCGGAAGAAGAAAACCCGATGCTGGGGTTCCGCGGTGCGTCGCGTTACATTGCACAGTCTTTCCAGGATTGCTTCGCGATGGAGTGCAAAGCCATGCGCACCGTGCGTGAAGTCCTCGGCTACACCAATGTGCAGTTGATGGTGCCGTTTGTCCGTACACTGGGTGAAGCGGCCGAAGTTGAAAAGTTATTGGCCAGTCACGGTCTGCGCCGAGGTGAGCATGATCTCAAGCTCATCATGATGTGCGAGATCCCGTCGAATGCCCTGTTGGCAGATAAGTTTCTCGAGTACTTTGACGGCATGTCGATCGGTTCGAACGACCTGACGCAGCTCACGCTGGGTCTGGATCGTGACTCGGGTCTGGTCGCTGCGTTGTTTGACGAACGCGATCCAGCGGTGAAGATGCTGCTGGAGCGAGCTATCGAATCCTGCAACAAGGTCGGCAAGTACATCGGTATCTGTGGCCAGGGGCCGTCGGATCACCCGGACCTGGCGGAGTGGTTGACCGAGAAGGGCATCACCAGCCTGTCGCTTAATCCGGATACGGTCGTCGATACCTGGCAGCAAATCGCGAAGATGACCAAGCAGTAAGCATTAACAGATCATTCATTGATCAACCGGGGCGACGCCCCGGTTTTTTTATGCCCGATTGTGAAAGCGTGGGAGGGTGACCTTCCAGCGGATCGCCGTCAATCGAACCACAATGCATGTGGCAATGGCAATCCAGGCGGCGACGGTGTTGTCGAGGCCCAGTGCGTCAAGTACGATCAGGGTCACGGCACCCAGCCATGCGGCTGTGGCATAGAGTTCGCTGCTAAAAACCAGGGGTACCTGGTTGATCATGACATCCCGCAATAAGCCACCAAAAACCGCGGTTACCACGCCAAATAGGCTGGCGGTGAGCCAGGGCATATTCCAGTCAAGCGCCACCTGGGTCCCGACAATCGAAAACAGCGCCAGACCGATCGCATCGGGAATCAGAAACATATTTTCCGGAAGGTGCCGGATCCGGGTCGCAAAAAACGTCAGTATGGCGGTGATAACAGCCACCCAGAGGTAGGTCTCGTCCGCCATCCAGAATACCTTGCGCCCCAGCAGCAGATCTCGCACTGTCCCGCCGCCAAGGGCCGTGGCAACGCCAGCCATCAGGGCGCCAAAGAGGTCGACCCCCTTGTCTCGGGCGACCAGAACCCCGGTCAGGGCACAGACCACGGAAGCGGCCAGGCCAAGTCCGTAGATCAGCGTGTCGTTGGCCTGGGCCAGATGCGCGGGAATAACCATGCTCAGCGCCTACCGGACCTGGGTTTTGAGGAGTCGGCCCTGTTCTCGCTTCCAGTCCTTCTCCTTCTCGCTATCGCGCTTGTCATGGAGTTTCTTGCCCTTGGCCAGCCCGATCTCGGCCTTGATCCGTCCCTTGCTGTAATGCAGGTCGATCGGCACCAGGGCATAGCCAGCGCGCTCGACCTTGCCGATCAGGGTGTCGATCTGACGGCGGTGCAGCAGTAGCTTCCGGGTGCGGGTCGCATCAGGTTTGATGTGGGTCGAGGCGGAGATGAGCGGCGTAATATGCATCCCTAACAGATAGAGCTCTCCATGCAGCACCACCACATAGGCTTCCTTGATCTGAACACGGCCCGCGCGAATCGCCTTGCATTCCCAGCCCTCCAGCGACACCCCGGCCTCGAATTTTTCTTCGATGAAATACTCGTGGAAGGCTTTTTTATTAGAAACGATGCTCATGTTGTCAGGCAGGTTGGGGGGAATTCAGCGTGTTGATTGGTAAGTTGATTGGGTGCTCTTTGAGCTTTTCGCTAGAATACGGCATTCTAGCAATCCTTCTGGCTTACCCGTTGTTATGGCCCTCGTCGAGAAAACTGTCCTCATCGAACACACCCCGGCCCAGATGTATGCGCTGGTCGATGATGTGGAGCATTACACCGAATTTCTACCCTGGTGTTCAAAAGCCGAGTTGCGCTTTCGCGATGATGAGAAGACCGTAGCAACCCTGCATATCGATTTCCTCAGCGTGAAGTCCCATTTCTCGACTGAAAATAGCAAGGTCTATCCCACAGCCATGACCATGAAGCTGGTCGATGGCCCTTTCCGAAGTTTTGACGGCACCTGGAATTTCATTCCTCTGGGAGAACATGCCTGCAAAATCGAATTCCGTCTGAGCTACGAGTTTTCCAGCAAACTATTCGAAAAAATTATTGGCCCGGTGTTTGGCCGTATTGCTAACACGTTCATTGATGCTTTTGTTCAAAGAGCAGCCCAGGTATACGGAACATCATGAAGATCGAAGTCATTTACGCATTGCCGGATCGGCAGGAGCTGGTCAGCCTTGATATGCCCGAAGGTTCGACAGCGCTGCAGGCGGTTGAAGCATCTGGTTTGCTCGCTAAATTTCCCGGTATTGAACCCGGCGGCCGCAATAAGCTCGGGGTCTTCGCCAAACTGGTTAAACCCGATACCGTGTTACGCGAGCGGGATAGGGTCGAAATCTATCGCCCGCTGATTGCCGACCCGAAAGAGGTGCGTCGTCAAAAGGCCGCCGAGGGTAAGGTCATGCGGCGTGGGGCGGCTGAACTGAATTCGGGCGAGCCCACAGAGTAAGCAGGTCTTTTCTTTATTGAGGGGGGCGATCAGGCTGATTAGGCTGATCAAGCTGATCAGGGCGTCCCGGTCTTTGGGCAAAGTGCCTTCAGCCGCTCGAGCGAGGCCAGATTCTGGCGGATCGTGACTAGTCCCGAGTCCGGAATGAGCACCTTGCCGCTGGCTTTGTCCCGTTCGATCGTTTCGAGGTTGACACGGGTTTCCTCGTACCGTTTGTCGATACTACGACAGGTTGCCAGATCCTCGTTGCGCATGCGCTCATGCGTCACGGGGGATTGCACCACCGGGGCACGGGTTTGGCCGGAGGAGCCGGGGCTGCTAGGGATAGGTGTCAGGCTCATCACCTGATCCAGTTCAAGGGGTGCTGACGCGACACCGGCCGGAAGGCCCTGGTCGCTCAGCCACAAGGTACCGGCGGCATCCCGACCCCCCTCAATCTGTGCCCAGCAAAGTCCGGCAGCAAGCAGGCTGCTGGCAAGAAAAAGCCGGACAAAGGCTGAAAAAAAGCCCGGTATGCAGGTGGGGAATGGGGGCATAAGGCGAGACGGAAAACGGTTAGTTCCGTATAATAGCGTTTTGTGTCTAGGGGTTTCAGACCATGCAGCTTATTCAGAAAGCGCTGACTTTTGACGATGTCCTGCTCGTCCCGGCGCACTCGGCCATTCTTCCTCGTGATGTTTCCCTGCAAACCCGCCTGACGCGCGAGATTGCCCTCAATCTGCCGCTTTTATCCGCCGCCATGGATACCGTGACCGAAGGTCGTCTAGCCATTGCGCTGGCGCAGGAAGGTGGTATCGGGATCATCCATAAGAATCTCACGCCTGCCCAGCAGGCGGCCGAAGTGGCCAAGGTCAAACGTTATGAGTCTGGTGTCCTGAAAGACCCGATCACGATCAACCCCGGCATGTTGGTTCGTGATGTCCTGGCATTGACGCAGCGTCACCGTATTTCGGGGCTCCCTGTGGTTGATAAGAGTGGCCACGTGGTTGGCATTGTCACCAACCGCGATCTCCGTTTCGAGACCAACCTCGATCAGGCTGTGCGCCAGATCATGACCCCGAAAAAGAAGCTGGTGACGGTACGTGAAGGCGGCAGTATCGAAGATGCCAAGAGCCTGATGCATCAGCATCGTATCGAGCGTGTCCTGGTCGTCAATGATGACTTCGAGCTCTGTGGTCTTATTACTGTCAAAGATATCCTCAAGGCGACCGAACATCCCAATGCCGCGAAAGACGCGACAGGTCGTCTCCGTGCGGGTGCCGCGGTCGGTGTGGGTGCTGGTACCGAAGAACGGGTTGAACTGCTGGCTGAAGCCGGTGTTGATCTAATTGTTGTGGACACGGCGCATGGTCACTCGCAAGGCGTGCTGGATCGTGTGCAGTGGGTCAAAAAGAATTTCCCGCAGGTTCAGGTCATTGGCGGCAATATCGCAACGGCTGAGGCAGCTCGTGCGCTGGCCGATCACGGCGCCGATGGCGTGAAGGTCGGTATCGGTCCGGGTTCGATCTGTACCACGCGTATTGTGGCGGGTGTCGGTGTGCCGCAGATTACAGCGATTGCCAACGTTGCCAAGGCGCTTGACGGCACCGGCGTGCCGCTGGTTGCCGATGGGGGCATCCGCTTCTCGGGCGACATCGCCAAGGCCATTGCCGCTGGCGCCAACTGCGTCATGCTGGGTGGTCTATTTGCAGGTACCGAAGAAGCGCCAGGCGAAGTCGAGCTGTTTCAGGGACGCTCCTACAAGAGCTATCGCGGTATGGGCTCCCTCGGCGCCATGCAGGCCGGATCCAGCGATCGGTATTTTCAGGAAAATACGGCCAATGTCGACAAATTCGTACCGGAAGGTATTGAGGGTCGTGTGCCTTACAAGGGTTCGGTGCTGGCGGTGATTCACCAGCTCATGGGTGGTCTGCGCTCATCGATGGGTTATCTGGGCTGCGCCACCATTGCAGACATGCACAAGCGTGCCCAATTTGTCGAAATCACCTCGGCTGGCGTTCGTGAGTCGCATGTCCATGATGTGCAGATCACCAAAGAAGCCCCCAACTACCACGTCGATTAATTAATCCCCGTTAAACCTATGTCGCGCTCGCACCAGAAGATCCTCATCCTTGATTTCGGTTCCCAACTGACCCAACTGATTGCGCGTCGCGTCCGGGAACAGCAGGTCTACTGCGAGTTGCATCCGTTCGATGTTAGTGATGATTTCGTTCGCGAGTTCAAGCCGCAGGGCATCATCCTTTCGGGTGGTCCGAACTCGGTGTACGAAGCGACGGACTGGAAGGCGCCGCAGGCCGTCTTCGAGCTGGGTGTTCCCGTGCTCGGCATCTGCTACGGCATGCAGACCATGGCCGAACAGCT
>CAZRYZ010000063.1:0-7284 GCA_964604465.1 uncultured Dechloromonas sp.
CATGATAACGATCCCCGTCATTCCCTCTAATCGATGTTCAAGCATGGCGCCCCTTCCGAACTCATTCAGGCCATCAATTTACACCACCAAGAGCGCTTACCTACTCGAGCGGGGGGTCTTGTATCGGTTATAGCCCCAGAGGTACTGGGACGGCATTCGCCGGATCATGGCTTCAAGCGCGCCGTTCATCTGAGCAGCCGCCTCTTCAGGCACTTCGGACAGCGGTTCTTGCATCGGAACGATATGAAAGTAGTAGCCTTTGCCTTTGGGGAGACGTTCCAGCCCCACCGTGAAGATCGGGCTATTACGAATAGCCTGCATCCGCTGCACCAGGGTAATGGTGTAGGCGTCCTTGCCAAAGAAGGGGGCATAAACGCCATCCCCTAAGGCAGGCACCTGATCAGGCAAGAAGCCGATCGTTTCGCCTTTCAACAGGGTTTTGACCAGACCTTTGACCCCCGCCTGAGTCCCCGGCACCAGCTTCAAGTCTGGCGACAGGCGAATCATCTCGATGAATTGTTTCAGCCAACGCATTCTCGGTTCTTTGAAGATCACCGTGGCCTTGTGTCGCTGGGTATAGAAGGGACCGAGCATTTCAAAGGCGCCGATATGCGGCGAGATCAGAATGACTCCTTTGCCCTGGGCCAGGGCCTCATCAATCAGCGACCAGTGGTCGCACTGAACGATCTGGGTAAGTTTGCCTGTGTTGCGGGTTGCCCACAGGTAGGGCAATTCCAGAAACATCTGCAGCAACTGAATCATGGCTAAACGTGCCATGTCCGGCGTTGCATCCGGGTAGGCCAAGCGCAAATTCTTTAGAGCACGCTTCTTGTAGGTGCCGGGCAGAATTGAACCCAGTTCGCCAAGGAGCGTGCCCAAACCTTGTAACACTGACAGGGGAAGCAGACCCAGTGCCTTAAAGATTGCGTAGGCAAGGACTGCCAGAAATTTATCCATTGTTAGCGCCTGCCTCGGTACTTCTTGGTTCTAGCCACATGCCCATCTTGGGAGAATAGCGGGGCAAAAGCCCCAGATCGGGTGAAATTCAAGTGGCGAGAAAGTCTTGGGGGAATGGCGGCGCGGTGAGGCGGAACGCATCCGACGAGCCAGAAACACTAAATGAACGTCGCGCACTCACAATACATGAAAAACAAGGCAGAAAGGGCTTTATTTTTGACGGAGTTGCACGTGCTCAATCTGTTCGCTTGGCCGATCGATCAGTATCTACGAGGAGCATTTCCTGATCAAGGGCTGATTTCCGCTGGCGCACGTCATAGGTGACATAGTATTTGTAGACGTTACGTACATAGAAAAATGTCTCCAGTCCCATCATTTTTGCGGCGGCCATTTCTACATTGAGAAACCATGTGTTGGGGTCGAACCCCATTTTTTTTGCAAGTTCACGGGCTTTGCGAATATTGTCGAGGCCTGCGTTATAGGCGGCAGTTGCAAACAGTGCGCGCTCCATCCGGGTGAGCTCATCGTCGATGATCATGCCATAGAGTAGGGTGCTCATGTATTTGGCACCGGCATGAATATTGGGTTCCAGCTCACGGATATTGCCGACTTTCATGGAGGCCCCCGTGGCGGGTAGGAGCTGCATGACACCAACCGCGCCCATCGGACTTATGAGACTCTGGTTAAGCATGGATTCCTCAAAGCCGATTGCCGCAACAAACAGCGGATCAAGACGATTCTCCGGGCCATATCGATCAAAGTAAGGTTTCATGGTGAGATAGCGCGACCATTCGGGCGCGGTGGCCGGGTTCTTTAATGCATGCTCCCGATACTTAAAATCGCCATTTCGATAGATTTCCAAGGCCTTGTCGAGGTAGGGACTCATCACAAAACCAGTAATGTCATCGGCAAGTGCTTTGTTGTCCTTGCCAACAATCAGGCCTTCGGTCGTATCGCCAGGCGTCGCAGTGTCTTCGTTAATATGGATATTTTTAAGTAGCGGCTTCCAGAGATTGGCTTTCCATAGTGCCACGTACACGTGCGGTACCAGCCCATCATTCAACATCTGCAAAAAATCTTCGTCATCAAGGACGAGTTGATCCTTGTATACGTGAACGGTTGCTTTGCCAGATTTTAGTAGCGCTTTATTCAGCGCATTAAAAACCGGGGTGTCCGTCTGTCTCCCCAGGCAAACCATCTCGCCAGAAAGTTCGCTGAGGTTTGTTTTAGGGGGTTCCGATACATTCGAAACGAGCACGTGGCGTTCGTGGCGGGGATGCGGGAATACGATGTAATGGGCAGCGTCAAGCTTGGGCGTATATTCGTCGATATAGCCGTAGGCAAAGTCAGCCTGCCCGGCATCGACCGCTTGCACAAGTTGACCAGGTATGGTGGGTACGATCTTGACCCGAATGGTCTTCTTGTATTTGTCCGTCAGAAACTTGCTCAGATAGTTGGACATGACCGGGGAGGTGCCCAGCTTATGTGTCTTTGCATCCACATAGGTGGTTCGACTATAGGGGACAGCCATTCTGACTTCACCCTTGGCGAGCATTTCGGCGTATGTGCGTTGGCTCGCTGCCCCATCGCTCGGAGCTGCACCGCTGAGCGACGCGCCAAGGCTAAGGCAAGCTGCCACAATGAGGCGGGTGAAATGCGTCATCATGCCTCGGGTGCCAGTGCTGCCTTCGAGCCAATGGTTAAGCATGGTGCCCCTCTCAAATTAAAAGGGCCACCGAGGAGTGGTGGCCCCCCTTGCGCTGTCCCCTGTTAAGCGGGTGCCAGATGCGTCCGCAGCGACTTTAAAGCCTTGGCTTCGATCTGGCGGATGCGCTCGGCAGAAACGCCGTACTCGTCGGCCAGATCCTGCAGCGTGGCACCGCCATCGTCGGCCAGCCAGCGTGAGGTCACGATATGGCGGCTACGATCATCGAGCTGCGACAGAGCCTGTTGAAGGCCTTCGCTATGCAGGTGGTCGCGGTCGCGGCCTTCCAGCACGGCGGTCGGTTCCATCGAGTCATCGGCCAGGTAGTCGATCGGGGCGAAGTTGTCTTCGTCCGACACGTCCGGACCCGGGTCGAGCGCAATGTCGCGACCGGTCATGCGCATATCCATCTCGCGCACATCGGATTCCGAGACGTTCAGCTCGCTGGCAATGGCTTCAGCCGTGGCCTGATCCAGGTGACTGGCATTGCCCTTCATGCTGCGCAGGTTGAAGAACAGCTTGCGCTGGGCTTTGGTGGTGGCGACTTTGACGAGGCGCCAGTTCTTCAGGATGTATTCGTGGATTTCGGCCTTGATCCAGTGCATGGCAAAGGAGACCAGGCGCACGCCGCGCTCCGGGTCGAAACGCTTGACGGCCTTCATCAGGCCGATGTTGCCTTCCTGGATGAGGTCGGCGTGCGGCAGACCATAGCCCAGATACTGACGGGCGGTGGAAACTACCAGCCGCAGGTGGGACAGAATCAGTTGACGGGCAGCGTCCAGATCGTCGCTGTCGCGCAGGCGGCGAGCCAACCCCTGCTCTTCTTGTTCGGTGAGCATGGGGTATTGCTGCACGGCGCGGATGTAACCATCCAGATTGCCGACCGGTGACGGCATGGCCGTCAGGGCGTTCATTTTCGGGTTCGCAATAGTCATTGCTGTGGTACTCATGATATTCCTCTCGTTATTATCGTTGTTTTAGCACTCAAGGCAATAGAGTGCCAAAACCGAAAAAAGTTCCCGGAAATCCGAACTTTTTATCAGGGAACGACGATGAGGAAGCCGTAGGTTAGAAAAAGTACCAATAAAACAGCACCATGCATCAGGTTGGTACGGTGCGTGGCTAGGGCAATGTTGGCTACCCAGAGGGTGGAAATCAGCAGGATCATCTCGCGGGCGGGGAGGCCCAACTCGATGGTGTGACCCAGGGCGCTGACAATGATCAGGATGGTCGGTACGCTCAGCGACAGGGTCGCCAGGCCGCTGCCCAGCGCAATATTCACCGCACGTTGCAGGCGGTTGCGATAGGCAGCATTGATCGAGGCCAGGCATTCCGGTGCCAGAACCAGCATCGCTACAATCAGGCCGGCAAGCTGTTCCGGGAGGTCCCGGTCTTCCAGACGCTGATCGACGACGACTGCCATTTCTTCGGCCAGCAACACCACTAGCAACAGGCTGCCGAGCAGCCAGGCCAGGTGCTTGAGACGGTAGAACGGGGGCGCCTTTGTGCCATGCGGGACAGAGGGCTCCAGCTTGGCGTCAAAGGTCATCGGCTCCGGGGCCGAGTTGTCAACGAACATCTGACGGTGTCGCCGGGTCTGGATAAACAGGAAAATGGCGTAGAGCAGCAAGGCCACCACGGAGACAAAGATCTCTTGCGACAGGGCGAGGGTTGGGCCGACGGTGCTGTTGGTGAAATTGGGCATGATCAGCACAAAAATCGCCAGCGGAATGATCAGGCCGAGGTAGGTGAGCGCCCCTTCGGTGTTGGCGACCTGTTGCTTGTGCACAAAGGCACCAATCAGCATGGCCATGCCCAGCATAAAGCCCACGGTGATCATGACGGTGGCCGAGATCGTGTCACGCACAAAGGTCGGATTGCCTTCGCCATGCCCCAGCACCGTCACCATGATGGCTACTTCGATAATCGTGGCCGACAGGGTCAGGATCAGGGTGCCGTAGGGCTCGCCGAGCATTTCGGCCAGCTCGTCGGCGTGGTAAGTGACGCGGAAGACGCAGCCCAGGCTGACCAGAAACAGACCCAGAGCAACCAAGCCAGTATACGGAATGGCATCAACAGGATAAGGCAGTTGCCAGATCGTGAGCAGAGTAATCAGACCGACCAAAAGCGGCCACTCGCGCCAGAACGGCTGCGTCATCGTGTTGTGCGTGTGCGCCATGGATTAATGCCCGAGAAGCGCTTCAGCGAAGGCACGGGCGGAGAAGGGTTGAAGATCCTCGACCTGCTCACCCACGCCGATATAGCGGACCGGTTTCGGGCACTGGCAGGCAATTGCGGCCAAGACGCCGCCCTTGGCGGAACCATCCAGTTTGGTGATCACCAGACCACTCACGTTGATGGCCTTATCGAAGGCTTTGACCTGCGCGATCGCGTTCTGGCCGATCGTGCCATCCAGCACCAGCAAGACTTCATGCGGGGCACTCGCCTCAGCCTTGGTGATCACGCGCCGGATCTTGGCGATCTCGTCCATCAGATGCATCTGGGTGGGCAGGCGTCCGGCTGTATCGGCGAGCACGACATGGATGCCGCGTGCGCGGGCCGCCTGAACGGCATCAAAGATCACGGCCGACGGGTCGCCGCCCTCCTGCGAAATCACGGTGACGTTATTGCGCTCGCCCCAGGCCTGTAATTGTTCGCGGGCGGCGGCGCGGAAAGTGTCGCCCGCGGCCAGCAGCACCGAGTGACCGGCGGCCTGAAAGTGGTGCGCCAGTTTGCCCAGGGTGGTGGTTTTACCGGCCCCGTTGATGCCGGCGACCATGATGACAAAGGGGGCACCCGGCGGCGGGTTGATCGACAGGGGGGCTTCAAGCGGCTGCAGGAGCTGGGTCAGGCTGTCGATCAGCGCGGCCTGAATGGCCTCGGGGGTTTGCAGGTTGTCGCGGCGGGCCTTCAGGCGAAGCTCTTCGAGGAGCTTGACGGTGGCTTCGACGCCCACATCAGCCGACAGCAGGAGGGACTCGAGTTCCTCGAGCAGCTCATCGTCGACCTTGCCCCGCGAAAACAGACTGCGGACCGAACCGCCGATTTGCTGACGGGTTTTGGTGAGTCCGGCAAACAGGCGATCCCGCCAGGAGCGGCGCGGTGCCGTTTGGGAATCGGTGTTGGCATTGGCATCAGTCATGAGGCACGGGTATCCTTATCAATCTCCTGATTCTAACGTAGACCTATGTCAAAGATGTCATTTCGATTTGTATTGGCGGCTCTGGGGTTGAGCCTTGCTGGATTAGGTGTCGCGGCAGTGCAGCCCGCCCTGGCCGCGGGTGCAGCCAGCCAGAGTGAGCAGCAGACCTTTGAAACCCGGCTCAGCAATGGCATGCACGTGGTCGTGCGTGAAGATCATCGGGCGCCGACCGCGGTGCAGATGGTCTGGTACCGCGTGGGTAGTATGGACGAACACGATGGAGTGACCGGGGTGGCGCACGTGACCGAACATATGATGTTCAAGGGCACCCCCAAGGTGGGGCCCGGCGAATTCAACCGCCGTGTGGCGGCAGTGGGTGGGCGCGATAATGCCTTCACCAGCACCGACTTTACGGCGTACTTCCAGCAGGTGCCGGCGACCCAGCTTAAAACGGTGATGGGGCTGGAGGCCGACCGGATGCGGCACCTGACCATGGACGCGGCCGGTTTCGACAAGGAAATCCAGGTGGTTATGGAAGAGCGCCGCATGCGCACCGATGACCAGTCGAGCGCACGGGTTCATGAAGCCATGAATGCGGTGGCCTGGCAGGCGCACCCCTATCGCCGGCCGGTGATCGGCTGGATGGGGGATCTGGAGCAGATGACCGTTCAGGATGTGCGTGACTGGTACCGCCGCTGGTATGTGCCCAATAACGCCACGCTGGTGGTGGTCGGCGACGTGGATTATCGCCAGGTCTTTGCCTGGGCGCGGGAGACCTATGGACAGATTCCGGCCCGGACACTCGCTGACCTGAAAACCTACGAAGAGCCTGTGCAGGCAGGGATGCGTCAGCTCGACGTCAAGGCGCCGGCCGATCTACCCCTGTTGGCCATGGCCTGGAAGGCCCCGCGTCTGGGCGACCCGAAACAGGATATCGACCCCTATGCGCTGGAAATGCTGGCGCAGATTCTGGATGGTCATGAGGGCGCTCGCCTACCGGCAGCGCTGGTTCGCGAGCAGGAAGTGGCTGTGTCGGTGGATGCCAGTTACGACGCCATGAACCGCGGGCCGGGCATGTTCATTCTGCAGGCTTCACCGCGGCCGGGCCATACGGTGGCAGAGCTGGAGCAGGCCATTCGCCAGGTGCTGGCGCGGGTGGCGGAGCAGGGCGTGAGTGAACAGGAACTGAATCGTGCGCGCAGTCAGCTGCGGGCGGCCGAGGTCTACAAGAAGGATTCGATGATGGGACAGGCCATGGAAATCGGCATGCTCGAGACCCTGGGCTATGGCTGGCGAACCAGCGGCATCATGCTCGATAAGCTCAATGCCGTAACCGCCGCCGATGTGCAACGCGTAGCGCAGAGCTACTTTACGGATACGCAGTTGACCATTGCACGTCTGGTGCCGCAGCCCCTGGATGAGGCAGAGATGGTGGCGCGTGCCAAGCGGGCGCAGTCGGCTTCGGCGCAGGGCCGCCACT
>CAZRYZ010000064.1:0-2108 GCA_964604465.1 uncultured Dechloromonas sp.
GCACTCTGGGCGAAACAGTTGGCGAGCAGAGGTGCCTGATGGCCAGGCAAGGGGTAATCGCTGAGCGCCGTGGCGATAAAGTCGCAGGGCACCAGCCAGCCACCCTGGTGCAGCAGCTGGAAGAATGCGTGTTGGCCATTGGCACCGATCTCACCCCAGACGATGGGATTCGCCGGGCAAGTGAGCGGGTGGCCATCCCGGTTGACGGTTTTTCCGTTGGACTCCATTTCCAACTGTTGCAGGTAGCCAGGCAGGTGGCGCAGGGACTCGTTGTAGGGCACGATCGCCGAGGTGTTGGCGCCGAGAAAGTTGGTGTTCCAGATACCGAGTAAGGCCAGCAGTACAGGCAGGTTGTCCTTGAGTGGTGTGTCACAGAAGTGGCGATCCATGGCCTGGGCGCCCGCCAGTAGGCGCTCGAAGCCGCTCATGCCAATACTGATCGCCAGGGGGAGACCAACGGCGGACCAGAGCGAATAACGTCCTCCGACCCAGTCCCACATCGGAAGCACCTGCGCCGGCGGGATACCGAATTCGGCAGCGCGTTCCGGGTGTGCCGATACGGCCACAAAGTGCTTCGCCAGAGCCTCTTCAGAACCGGTGTGTGCCAGCATCCAGTTTCGGGCACTGGCTGCGTTGATCATCGTTTCTTGCGTGGTGAAAGTTTTGCTTGCGATGATGAATAAGGTCGTGCGCGGATCCAGCGTTTCCAGCAAGGGCGCGAGGTGGGCGCCATCGAGATTAGAGACGTAATGCACATGCAGACCCGGATGCGAGAATGCCGACAGGGCACGCGTACACATTTTGGGACCCAGATCGGAGCCGCCAATACCTATGTTGACGACATGGCGGATGGTGTCCCCCGTGTAACCTTTCCATTGTCCGCTGCGCAGCTGTTCGACGATGGCAGCCATTTGCCCCCGGACCTGACGGACCTGCGGCATGACGTCACCTTCGCCCGCAGGGAATGGGGTGTCGTCCAGGTGTCGGAGTGCCGGGTGCAGCACGGCGCGCTCTTCGCTGACATTGATTTTTTCGCCGGCGAAGAGCCGTTCACGCCAACCAGCGACATCGGCGGCTTCGGCCAGAGCGATCAAGTGATTCAAAACTGCCTGATCAAGACGCTGCTTCGAAAAGTCGAGTAGCAGGCCATCCGCCTGGCGGGAGAAATTCGGGAAACGCGCCGCATCCTGGGCAAACAGATCTCGAAGGTGGGTACCGGCCAGGCGATCACGCGCCTGGCGCAGTTGCAACCAGGCCGGGGTCTGGGTGATATCACGTGTTATGGTCATGGCCCTGTTCGACTAGACGGCGACGGCAGCCGCGATATGCGGGTGCGGGTCGTAGCCTTCCAGCGTAAAGTCTTCGAAACGGAAGGCGAACAGATCTTTAACCTCGGGGTTGATTCGCATGACCGGGAGCTTTCGGGTGTCGCGGGTCAATTGGAGTTGGGCCTGTTCCAGGTGGTTGCTATACAGATGAGCATCACCCAGCGTGTGGATGAACTCGCCCGGGCGGTAACCGCAAACTTGCGCGATCATCATCGTTAGCAATGCATAAGAGGCAATATTGAACGGGACGCCCAGGAATATATCGGCGCTGCGCTGGTAGAGCTGGCACGACAGGCGCGGGCGCTGGTCGGCATCGCTCGGTGCGGGCGGCGCCACGTAAAACTGGAACAGGGCATGGCAGGGCGGGAGCGCCATGCGGTCGACTTCGCCGGGGTTCCAAGCGCAGACCAGATGCCGGCGCGAGTCTGGATTATTTTTAAGGCCTTCAACCAGCTGTGTTATCTGGTCGATGGTGCGGATGCTGGGGGGCTCACCGTCTTTGCCGGGGACGACAGTTTCCCAGCGGCGCCACTGTTTGCCATAGACCGGACCCAGCTCGCCCTGTTCATCCGCCCAATCGTCCCAGATCGAGACGCCATTCTTCTTGAGATAGGCAATGTTGGTACTGCCTTGCAGGAACCAGAGCAGTTCATGAATGATCGAACGCAGGTGCAGCTTCTTGGTCGTCAGCACCGGGAACCCTTGCTCTAGATCGAAACGCATCTGCCAGCCAAAGACCGAGCGTGTGCCTGTACCGGTGCGGTCGGTTTTGACGTGGCC
>CAZRYZ010000064.1:2208-6464 GCA_964604465.1 uncultured Dechloromonas sp.
CGCTGGTTGGCTATGAACATGGATGAAAGCACCTTCCTTCGCCAGCAGGCACTGCGTGAGGCCTTGGGCCCGCTGTTGGCCGAATCACCGGCAAGGTTAGATGTTGTTTTGCACGGCGACGCCATGTTTATGGATGCAGTGCTGAGCGAGGTCGCCTATGTTGGCTGCATCAACCGCGTATCGCTCCCCAAAACGGTCAAACCGGAAGGCAGTGCAAAAAAAGACCGTCATGCGCTCATGGCTTCTGCAGGCGTGTTGCGTTTCTGGGTAGGTGCCAATTTGAAAGCAGCGCAGCGTTCCGTTTATTCGGCGTCACTGAATTGGGCGCGGTGCAAGGCCGAAGCCAATATCCTGGCACGCAGCCTGTGTGTGTTGCCGCCGAATCAGCTGACACCGGGCAGCTTTCGAGCCCAGATTCCGCCACTTCTCAAGGGCTCTGGCATCAAAACCGAAGTCTACGACTTGGCCCGCTTGCGGCGCCTGAAAGCGGGTGCATTTCTGGCTGTTGCGCAGGGGAGTAGCACACCAGATGCGGCCGTAATTCATCTGAGCTATGTGCCCAAGATCAAAGAAGTGCCGTATATCAGCCTGGTTGGCAAAGGCATCTGTTTCGATACCGGCGGCCATAACCTCAAACCGGCGCGCTATATGGCGGGTATGCATGAGGATATGGCAGGCGCTGCGACGGTGCTCTCTGTCATCCGTGCGGCGGCTTGCTTGCAGCTCCCCGTCAAGCTTGATGCGTGGCTGGCGTTATCACGGAACGATATCGGTCCCGGTGCCTATTGCCAGGGAGACATCGTGACGGCGATGAACGGTTTGACGATCGAAATCGTGCATACCGATGCCGAAGGCCGGATGGTATTGGCTGATACGCTGACTCTGGCCGCCGCTGAGAAACCGGACATGGTGATGGATTTCGCCACCCTGACCGGCAGCATGACCATGGCGCTGGGTAACCGGATGAGCGGTTTCTTTGCGACTGATGCCGATGCCGCACTGCAATTGGCTATGGCAGGCGAGGCCGCCGGCGAGCGGGTCATGGCCTTTGCGATGCCGGACGACTACGACGCCGCGCTGGAAAGCCAGGTGGCGGATGTGAAGCAGTGCACGCTGGATGGTGAGGCAGACCACACCCTGGCGGCGCGCTTCCTCAATCTCTTCGTGGGCGATATCCCCTGGATGCATGTCGATCTGTCAGCCGCCAGTTGTAAAGGCGGCCTCGGTGCTGTGGGCACAGAGACAACGGGGTTTGGTGCGGCGCTCGCGCTCCAGTTTCTGCGCGACCTAAAGACGTAGGACCTAGGCCTCAGATCTCAGACCTTAGGCCTCTTCGCTCCCGGTGGCAGAGTCGGTGTCCTTTTTGTCCTCAGCTTTGGCACTTTCCAGGCTTTTGAGGAGCTGGAAGATCGCCCGGTAGGCCTTGGGCGGTTTCTGCTCTGCCTGCTCTTTCAGGGCGTTACGACGCAATGTGCGCAAGGCGCTGACATCCAGCTCCGGGTAATCGTTTTTGAGTGAGGTGATGACGCTCTCATCTTCGATGAGCCGGTCGCGTAGCTTTTCCAGCGCATGAAATCGCGCGTTGGCTTTGTTCGAAATGCCATCGAGCTCATCGAGCATTTCCTGAATCGGATCCGTGTCCACGTCGCGCATGAGCTTGCCGATGAACTGCATCTGGCGCCGGAGTGCGCCGTGCGAGCTGATTTTCTTGGCTTCCAGCACGGCATCCCGCAATGATTCGGGAATATCCAGTTTTTTTAGCCGATCATTGCCCACGTCAACCAGGCGCTTGCCCAGCGCCTGCAGCGCTTCGACTTCTTCCTTGGCGCGTGTTTTGCTGCGCCGGCGACTCTCGGTCAGCGGCGGCGGCTCGGCGTTAACGACGATCTGCCCCTGACGTGTATGAAAGTGGCTGGGGGGTTTGGTCGGGTGAAATGGCATGGCAGCTTTGGTCTGTGCAGTTTGCCGCTATCATACCAACCACTGACTAATTCCGTTTCCCCTCGGGGGAGCGCTGCCTGCAAGAAACCGAGCCAATGACCACTGCCCGTTCTAATCATTCTCCTGTGCCTGACAACCTCAACCCCAACGAACATCTATTTGCTCACAGTCGCGAGGCGCTGACTGAGGTTGCGGAGGCGTTGTTGACGATTGCCCGCCAGGGGGGCGCCAGCGCCACCGAGGTTGAGATTTCCGAAGGCTTCGGGCAGAGCGTGAATGTGCGTCAGGGTGAGGTTGAGACCATTGAGCACCATCGCGACAAGCAGATCGGTGTCACGGTCTACCTGGGGCAGCGCAAAGGCTATGCCTCGACCAGCGATTTCTCGCAGGAGGCGCTAAAGGCCACCGTGCATGCGGCCCTCGATATCGCTAAATTTACGGCAGATGATCCGTGTGCCGGTCTACCGGACAAAGAGCAGCTGTTGCTGACCACCGCCCCGGATCTGGATCTGTTTCACCCATGGACCCCCTCGGTAGAGACCGCGGTGGCGATGGCGCGTGAATGTGAGGCCGCCGGTCTGGCGCTGGGGCCGGTCATTCAGAACTCTGAGGGGGCATCGGTCTCGACGCATCAGGGGCACTTCATCATGGCCAACAGCCTGGGCTTCATGGCAGGCTATCCGACCAGCCGACATAGTGTGGGATGTGCCCTGATTGCCGCGGATGAGCACGGCATGCAGCGGGATGACTGGTACGAGTCCGTCCGTGACGCGACCTTGTTACCACCCGTTGCCGGTATTGGTTTACAAGCCGCTCGCCGTGCAGCAGCGCGACTGGGTGCGCGGCAGTGCCCGACCGGTGAAGTACCTGTGATTTTCGAGGCGCCTATTGCCTCGACCATCGTGGGGAGCCTAGTGCATGCGGCTTCTGGTGGCGCGCTGTATCGCAAGAGCTCCTTTCTGGAAGGCGCTCTAGGCAAAAAGATTGTGCCAGCGTTTGTCGTGCTGGAAGAGCGCCCGCTGTTGCTGGGCGGTCAGGCCAGCGCGCCTTTTGATGGCGACGGTCTCCCCACGTACGATCGGGATGTGATCAGCGATGGTGTGCTCAATGGCTACTTCCTCTCGGTTTACAGTGCCCGCAAACTGGGCATGTTGCCCACGGCCAATGGGGGCGGTAGTCACAACCTCTTCATGCGGGATACACGGGAAGGTCATGCGGACCTTGCGGCGCTGATGAAAACCATGGGGCGCGGGTTGCTCATTACCGAGCTCCTTGGCCAAGGGGTGAACTACGTGAATGGGGACTATTCGCGCGGTGCGGCGGGTTTCTGGATTGAGAACGGCGAGGTTGCGTATCCGGTCGAGGAAATTACCATTGCCGGGAACCTGAAGGACATGCTTGCAGGGATTGTGGCCATTGCGGAAGACCGGTTGGCGCGCAGCGCCAAGCAATCCGGCGCCATTCTTATCGACCGGATGATGGTGGCCGGCGCCTGATGCGCTGTTGTATCGTCCGCCATGGCGAAACCCCATGGAATGCCGAGCGTCGGCTGCAGGGGCACCAGGACATTCCTCTGAATGCATTGGGGGTGCATCAGGCGCAGGCGGCCGCCCGTCATCTCGCAACGTGTCATCTCGCGTCACCGTTCCATGCCGTTGTCAGTAGCGACTTGCAGCGTGCCTGGCAAACGGCGGCAGCGATCGGACAGTTGTTGTCATTGCCTGTGCAGGAAGAGCCGGCTTTGCGGGAGCGCCATTACGGCGATTTCGAAGGCAAGACCCCGGACGAGGCACGGTTATTTAACGCAGCTGCTTATGAATCGCTGGTTTCACGGGATAGCCTGTCGACCGAGCCGGGTCGTGCCGAATCACTTGATTCCATGGTGAATCGGCTAGAGTCGTGTTTACGCCAACTGGTCGAGAAGCACCCGGAACAATCAATCATTCTGGTCACCCACGGCGGCGTCTTAGACATTCTGTACCGGCGGGCGATGGGTCGGGCATTGACCGGACCACGCGACCGGCCTATCCCTAATGCCGGCCTGAATTGGCTGGAGCTAACGGTGGCCGGTGAGCAGCTTTGCTGGGCGATGCTGAGTTGGGGTGAAACGACCCATCTGGAAGACGCCAGCCGGGACGAAATCCTGTAAAATCACGACCTTGGCCTCGCTTGGCCGGTGGTCGACCGGGGCTTGAATCCGTCATTTCTGATTTTTGAGGTTTCTTTATGTTCTCCGCCCGCGACACCCTGCAGCAAGTTGACCCTGAACTCTGGAAAGCCATCGAGGCTGAAGATCGCCGTCAGGAAGATCACAT
>CAZRYZ010000065.1:0-6365 GCA_964604465.1 uncultured Dechloromonas sp.
GACTACGTTTTTATAGGAATCAAACGCCCACCCATGCGGCGAGCCCAACAACAGCGAGTAGTATCACCCACAAAACCAAAGCGCGCCAGACCAGGCCAATGGCCGACGGCAAAACAGCCGGCGTCGCCTCTTCGCCCACGCCGATTTCCGGACGGTCGGAAACCGCCTCGTCTTCCAGCACGGGCGATTCACTGAGCGGTCCGCCCAGCTTGACGCCCAGAGCGCCGGCGCCGGCCGCTACAATCACACCAGCCGTCTGGTCACGCCAGGTGCTGGCCTGTTCACGCCAGCAATAAATGGCGTCTTCGAAATTCCCGACAATGGCAAAAGCCACGGCCGTCATCCGCGCTGGCAACCAATCCACCAATGCAAAAGCCTGACGGGCAAAGGCACCAAACTGGCGGCGCTTGACCTGCACCTCTTCGGCCGCATGCTCGCCCACCAGCTCTTCGTCCTTACGGTCGCTCCCATTCCAGTGGGTCGCCAGAAACGCAGAAAGCCGGTAAAAGACTGCGCCGACGGGCCCAAAGACCACAAACCAGGCAAGCACCCCAAAAACATGACGATGCGATGCCAACACCCCGGTCTCAATCGCCAGGCGGGCAATTTCATCGGACGTCGCATTGTCGGGGCATTCACTATTCCAGGCCTTCATCGCCTTACGCGCCGCGGGCACATCATCGGCCTGAAGCGCTTCATTCACTTCGGTAAATGCATGGCTGAACTGGCGAAAACCCAAGGTCAGATAAAGGATGGCCACACCAAAGGCCATGCCCAGTAGAACATTGATGCCGGAAAGAATCAGATCCATCACGGTAGCGATCATGACGCCGCCACCGACGATGAGCAGCCACGCTAGGAAGCCATGCTGCCGGTTGCCGGAATCAAAGACGTTCTCGACCCAGTCCGCGAGACGGCCGAGCGGCGCGCCGACAAAGCGCACGTAAGACAACGGACGGACCTGCTCCAGGAGGAGCGCAAGAATCAGTACAACCAGCTTCATAACTCGTAAACCTGTCAGTGCCTGTCAAACATATTCCAGTGGCGACGCAGAAGAGATGCGCCTTAACGACCCGCTGACCTATGGTCAGGCGTTTGGATCACAATATCACAATTCATCGCGGGTTCAATGGATTAGCCGGGATCCCGTGCACAATTCTTGACAGTTGTGCCAGCATGCCGGCGGTTGCCCCCCAGATATACCGCCCCGCCCAGGGTACTGCCAGAAAGCTGCGCCAGGTACCTCGATAAAAACGGGTTTCCTGACGGAAGTTCCGGGGGTCCAGTAAAAAATCGAGGGGCGCATCGAAGATCTCGGCCACCTCGCCCGGATCCGGGCAAAGGACAGTGCCCGGGCTTACAAATCCAATCAGAGGGGCGACGCTGAACCCGGTGCCGGTATGGTACTGGGGCATCTGGCCAAAGATATCGACTCGATCCGGTGCCAACCCCACCTCCTCTTCGGCTTCGCGGAGTGCACCAATGAGGGGGGATTCACCGGGATTCAGCCCTCCCCCCGGGAAGCTGATCTGCCCGGCGTGGTCGCGAAGATGCGCGGTTCGCTGGGTCAGCATGAGCCGCAAGTATCCTGCGCCATCAGTCAGAACTGGCACCAGCACCGCCGCGGGGCGCCGACCGGTTTGCAGACGTTGGCGGATTTCTTCCGGCACCGGTTCATCGACCACCTCGGTGATCTGCCCGACAAGCGGCGCTTGTCCCGGCGGCAATCCAGCAAATGCGGCACGAAGCTGTTCGGGTGTAATACTCATCGTGGCATTAAAAAAGGCACCCGCAGGTGCCTTGGTGAGACTGATTATTCACGGAAGTTACCGAACTGGAGGGGCAAATCCTTGATCCCTTCCTTTACCAGCGCGATGGCCTCCTGCAGGATATCGCGCTTGGCGCCGGTGACCCGCACCGCCTCACCCTGGATCGACGCCTGGACCTTCAGCTTCGAATCCTTGAGCATGGCAACGATCTTCTTGGAGTGGGTCTGCTCGATACCGACTCGCACCTTCAGATCCTGCTTGACCTTATTGCCGCTGACTTTCTGGATGGAACCGTGTTCCAGGCAACGCACATCAATCCCCTTGCCGGTCATTTCCGGCAACAGGATGCCCTGCATCTGGTCGAGCTGAAAATCATTATCCGCGTGCAGGACAATGGTCTTGTCCTTGTCATTGAGCTCGGCCTTGGCATCCGAGCCCTTGAAGTCATAGCGGTTCGTGATCTTGCGGTTCGCGACATCAACGGCGTTCTTGAGCGACACCATGTCGACTTCGGAGGTGATATCAAAGCTGGGCATGGCGATTATCCGAAGTGGCAAACGTAGTGATAAGGCTCGTCACAGGCGATCTCGAAAGACGAATTGCCCGGCACGTCAAAAGATTGACCCGCGCCATAGGTTTTCCATTCAGCCTCGCCCTTCAGGCGAACACGGCAGGTGCCCCCCACGCCTTCCATGACTTCCGGAGCACCGGTATTGAAGGTCAGTGACGATGGCAGGATCACGCCGACGGTCTTCTTGGTGCCGTCCGCAAACTGTACGGTATGGCTGACACACTTGCCATCAAAATAGACATTGGCTGCCTTCACCACGGAAACATTATCGTATTGCGTCATTTAAATTCCCCACATTTTCTGAATGATGCTTTTGGCCATGTAACCTACCATGCCAAAGGCAAGGACAAAGAAGAGGATGGCGGTACCCATTTTGCCGGCCTTCGATTTGATGGCGATTTCGGCAATGATGAACAGCATGAAGAGGATGAACGCCGCCACGCCGTACGTCGACATGAAATCGGCAATCTGCTCCTCAGTAAAGCCGAACAGGGTACCTTCCATCCCTAGGCCTTTTTACCAGGCGCTTTTTTGGGTGCAGCCTTTTTGGCCACGCTCTTTTTTGCGGCTGGCTTTTTAGCAGGCGCTTTGGCGACTTTGGTGCTCTTGGCCACCTTGGTCTGCTTGCGTTCGTCACGATTGGCGCCAATACGCATGCGCAGCGCATTGAGCTTGATAAAGCCGGCGGCGTCCTTCTGGTCGTAAGCACCGGCATCGTCTTCAAAGGTGGCAATCGTCGGGTCAAAGAGCGAATCCTGCTTCGAATCACGACCCACCACGATGACATTACCCTTGTACAGCTTCAAACGCACGCTGCCATTGACGTGCTCCTGGGTATGGTCGATCAGTGTCTGCAGCGCACGACGCTCCGGACTCCACCAGTAACCGTTATAAATCAGGCTGGCATAGCGCGGCATCAGGTCGTCCTTCAGGTGCGCGACCTCTCGGTCCAGCGTAATCGATTCGATGGCACGGTGCGCCTTGAGCAGAATGGTGCCCCCCGGGGTTTCGTAACAGCCACGCGACTTCATGCCGACATAGCGGTTCTCCACCAGATCCAGGCGGCCGATACCATGCTTGCCACCCAAAGCGTTGAGTGCCGCCAGGATTTCATGCGGCTTCATCTTCTTGCCATTGATGGCGACCGGGTCACCCTTCACGTAATCGATATCAATGTACTCAGCCTTGTTCGGTGCCTTCTCTGGAGACACCGTCCAGCGCCACATCGACTCTTCGGCTTCGGCGGCCGGGTCTTCCAGATGACGGCCTTCAAAAGAGATGTGCAACAGGTTGGCGTCCATCGAATACGGCGAGCCGCCCTTCTTATGCTTCATATCAATGGGGATGCCATGTGACTCAGCGTACTTCATCAGCTTCTCACGTGACAGCAGATCCCACTCGCGCCACGGGGCGATCACCTTGACGCCCGGCTTCAGCGCATAGGCGCCGAGTTCAAAACGCACCTGATCATTACCCTTACCCGTTGCACCATGACAGATGGCATCGGCACCGGTTTTGTTCACGATTTCGATCAGACGCTTGGCGATCAGCGGACGGGCAATCGAGGTGCCCAGCAGGTACTCGCCTTCGTAGATGGTGTTGGCCCGGAACATCGGGAACACGAAATCACGCACAAACTCTTCACGCAGATCATCGATAAAAATATTCTTCGGCTTGATCCCCAGCTTCAGCGCCTTGGCGCGTGCCGGTTCCAGTTCTTCACCCTGGCCCAGATCAGCCGTAAAGGTCACGACTTCACAGCCATAGGTATCCTGCAACCACTTCAGAATCACCGAAGTATCCAGACCGCCCGAATAGGCCAGTACCACTTTCTTGATATCGCTCATTGCTGCTTTCCGCTCAGGTTAAAACACAATTCGTCAAAGTCTCTGGTTCGGATCAATCGACCCGACCGAGCATTAAAAATTCCATCAATGCCTTCTGCACATGCAGGCGGTTTTCGGCTTCATCCCAGACCACACTCTGCGGGCCATCGATCACACCGGCCGAGACCTCTTCACCGCGATGCGCGGGAAGGCAATGCATGAAGAGCGCCTCCGGATTGGCCACCTTCATCATCTCGTCATCCACCTGCCAGTCGGCAAAAGCTTTCATCCGCTCGGCATTCTCTGCTTCAAAGCCCATGGAGGTCCAAACGTCCGTAGTCACCAGGTCGGCACCACGGGCGGCGTCCATCGGATCGGCAAAGACCTCGAAATGACCCCGGTTATCGCCCACCAGGGCCATATCCAGTGCATAGCCCGGCGGCGTTGAGACATTGACTTTAAAGTCGAGAATCCGCGCCGCCTGCAACCAGGTATTACACACGTTGTTAGCATCACCCACCCATGCCACCGTCTTGCCGCGCAGATCGCCCCGGTGCTCGTGATAGGTGTAGATATCCGCCATGATCTGGCAAGGATGGTATTCATTCGTCAGTCCATTGATCACCGGCACCCGTGAACAGGCCGCAAAGCGATCCACGATGCTTTGTTCAAAGGTGCGAATCATGACGCAATCACTCATGCGGGAGATGACCTGGGCCGCATCTTCGACCGGCTCACCCCGGCCCAGCTGTGAATCCCGGGTATTCAAGTAGATAGCGGCACCACCCAGCTGCTGCATACCTGCCTCGAAGGAGAGACGCGTCCGTGTGCTCGCCTTTTCGAAAATCATCACGAGGGTGCGGTCTGTCAGGGGCCAATACTGCTGATACGACTTAAAGCGTTCTTTGATCCAGCGTGTCCGGGCAAAAAGGTAGTCGTATTCTTCCCGGTTAAAGTCGCTGAACTGCAGGTAATGTCTCAGACTCATCTTACTTTCCCAGATAGCGGCTGATCACATCCGACAGGCGATCCACCAGGGTATCCGCATCGGCCTGGGTGATATTCAGTGAGGGCAACAGCCGCACGACCGAATCCGCCGTCACATTGATCAACACGCCAGCCTCACGCGCCAGACCAACGAGTTCGCCACACGGACGATCCAGTTCGATACCGATCATCAGACCTCGGCCGCGGATATCAACGACTTCAGGATACTCGCCAATCCGGGCGCGAAAGCCATCGCGGATGGCACGACCCATCTTGTCGGCATTTTCCAAGAGCTTGTCGCGCGCCAGCACATCGAGCGTTGTCTTTGCCGCCCGCATGGCAAGGGGATTCCCCCCAAAAGTCGAGCCATGATTGCCCGGACCAAAGAGACCCGCCGCCCGACCGCCGGCCAGACAGGCGCCGACCGGCACGCCCGAGCCCAGACCCTTGGCCAGGGACACCACATCCGGGCGCACGCCCGCATGCTGGAAACCGAACCATTTTCCCGTCCGACCGATGCCACACTGCACCTCATCGGTCATCATCAGCCAACCTTTTTCATCACAGAGGCTGCGGAGCTGGCGCTGAAACTCGTCATCAGCGAGGTGAATCCCGCCCTCGCCCTGAATGATCTCGAGCATTACGGCCACGACATTCTTGTTGTGCTCAGCTACCTGACGAATGGCTTCAATATCACTGTAGGGCACACGGACAAAACCACTGACCAGCGGCTCGAAACCCGCCTGCGTCTTGCGGTTACCCGTGGCTGATAGCGTCGCCATCGTCCGGCCATGGAAAGCATGTTCCATCACGATGATGGCCGGATTATCGATCCCTTGGCGATGTCCATAGAAACGTGCCAGTTTGATGGCCGCCTCATTGGCCTCACAACCGGAATTACAGAAGAAGACCTCTTCCAGACCTGAGAGGTTAGCCAACTTGTCGGCTACCTCATCTTGCAGGGGTATGCGGTAAAGATTGGAAGTATGTAGCAATTGAGACGCCTGCTGACTCAGGGCGTGCACCAGATCCGGATGGTTATGACCAAGTGTGTTGACGGCGATACCTGACAGCGCATCCAGGTAGCGCTTTCCTTCGGTATCCACCAGCCAGCTGCCCTCACCATGTGAAAAGGCGACCGGCTGACGGGCGTAGGTATTCATTACATGCGTCATGGCGTTACTCGATCATACGAAAAAACAAAAACGCGGC
>CAZRYZ010000066.1:0-6259 GCA_964604465.1 uncultured Dechloromonas sp.
CCCACGTCACCCATGAATACTTCGGCGGGATAGGCGTTGAACCAGAGAAAGCCCAGCCCGGCACCGACCAGCGCACCCAGCAGCACACAGATTTCGCCAGCACCCGGCATATAAGGCATGAACAGGTACTTGGCGTAAACGGCATTACCGGCCACATAAGCGAAGACCGTGAGGGCCGCCGCCACCATGCACGCCGGCATGATCGCCAAGCCATCCAGACCATCGGTCAGATTGACGGCATTCGAGGTGCCGACAATCACCAGATAGGTGAGCACAATAAAGCCCACCACGCCCAGCGGAATCGCCACATCCTTGAAGAAGGGCAGAATCAGCTGGAACTGCATCGGCGTATTGGCGGTGAACGCCAGAAAACCCGCTGCAGCCAGCCCGATGACGGATTGCCAGAAGAACTTCCAGCGGCTGGCCAGACCCTTCGGATCCCGGTAGACCACCTTGCGCCAGTCGTCGTACCAGCCAACAGCGCCCGTCCCCAGGGTCACCAGTAACACAACCCAGACGTAGCGGTTGCCCAGATCACCCCAGAGCAGCGTGGACAGACCCGTCGCAATCAGGATCAGCACGCCGCCCATGGTGGGCGTCCCGGATTTGGCCAGATGGGTTTGCGGGCCATCCGTACGCACCGCCTGACCAATCTTCTTGGCAGCGAGCCAGCGGATCACCATCGGGCCGGCGGCCCAGCTAATGATCAGCGCTGTCAGCGCCGCCAGCACGGTGCGCAGTGTCAGGTAGTTAAAAACATTGAATGCCCGCACATCCTGCGCCAGCCATTCCGAGAGCCAAAGTAGCATCCTGATCTACCCCTGTGAATGTTCGGATTGTTCGATGAGGGCATGCACCACGTTTTCCATCCGTGCAGAACGTGATCCCTTGACCAGAACCCGGCTGCGCGCCGATAGCACGGGGCGTAGCGCCGCAATAAGGGCCTCCTGGGAGGGGAAGTGGTACGCCCGATCCGGGAAGTGGCTGCCAAAGGCAGCCATTGCCGAAACCGACAGCGGGCCGACCGCATAGAGGGCACCCACGCCACGCTCAGCGGCATAACGACCCACTTCGGCATGAAGTGCAGCGGCTTCGTCGCCGACTTCGCCCATGTCGCCAATGACGAGGACGGTTTCTTTATCGGCAGCGTCAGTCGTCAGCACGTTGATTGCTGCGCGCATCGAGTCCGGATTGGCGTTGTAGGTGTCATCAATGATGCTGGCACCGCTGATTCCGCGTTTGGATTGAAGACGTCCCGCTACCCCGCCGAATCCCGGTAATGCCTGCATCATCTGAGGCAATGTCAGACCGGCGGCATAGCCCGCGGCAAGGGCCTGCGTAGCGTTACTGGCGTTATGCAGACCCGACAGTGGTAGCAGCACCTCAAGTACACCCTCGGGTGTCTGGATGCGCAATTCCTGTCCATCGGTCACCGTGCGCGATTCGGTCACAAAAGCCGGCGACAAGGAATCAGCGGTGTCTGATGCGCCGACAACGTGCGTACCCAATAGCCGACGGCCGGCCTGAATGCGTTTGATCCAGGACAAGGCATGCGGGTCATCCAGATTAACGATCGCGGCACCCCCCTCGGGCAGCGCGTCAAAAAGACTGCCCTTCTCGGCGGCCACGCCGGCCAGATCGCCCATGCCCTCGAGATGCGCTCGCTGGGCATTGGTCACAATTGCAATGGTGGGCTGGGCCATTCGCGCCAACACAGCGATCTCGCCCGGATGGCTCATCCCCAGCTCGATCACGGCATAGCGGTGTTGCGGCCCGAGCCGCAGCAGCGTTAATGGCAGGCCAACCTCATTATTGAAGTTACCCAGGGTGCTGAGCACAGCCAGATCACCGGCCGCCATGCGGCATAGATGCGTAACCAGTTCTTTGGTCGTGGTTTTGCCATTGGACCCGGTAATGGCAATCACCGGCAGATCGTAGCGGGCACGCCAGGCCTGCCCCAGGGTACCCAGTGCATGGCGGGTATCGTCACACACAATCAGCGGCCAGCCTTCGAGTGCGGGCGAGCTGAGCATTGGATGACCCGCTTCGACAATGGCACCTACTGCGCCGGCTTCACGAACCTCCGGCAGAAAATCGTGCGCATCAAATCGGGCACCGCGCAGAGCGATGAAAAGATCACCTGCCTGCAAGCTCGCAGTATCCGTAGAGACGCCCAGGACCATCTCGCTTCCGGCGCCCGACGGCAGAGGCGCCGACAACCAGTCAGTGACCAGCGAAAGGGGGACCGGTTCGGCTAGTAGAACCGAGCGCATGGGTTTCTGGATCATGGTCTCAGCCATATCAATTCACCGCACCAGCCCATTGACCGGTTGCCCTGGCCTGAGTTGTGCCAGCCTTCCTTGCGGCGAGTGCTGCCTGCGCATGGGTGGCATCATCAAAGGGATAACGCTGGCCTTTGATTTCCTGTGTTTGCTCATGGCCTTTTCCGGCGAGTAGCACGACATCGGCAGCGCCTGCCTCTGCAATAACCCGGGCAATCGCCTCGGCGCGATCGAGCAAGCGCTTTGCACCCGGCGCACCTTGGGCAATTGCCAAGACAATGGCTTCGGGATCCTCCCAACGGGGGTTATCCGAAGTCAGCACGACAGTGTCTGCATATTGCGCAGCGACCTGACCCATCTCGGGGCGCTTGCCCGGATCGCGATCACCGCCGCAGCCAAATAAGCAGATCAGTCGCCCGCCACGAGCCAAAGCCACATCGCGCAGGGCCGTCAAAATCTGCGCCAGTGCATCCGGGGTGTGCGCGTAATCGACAACGACAAGCGGCGCCTCATGGCCGCCATAACAAGCCATGCGCCCTGCTGGAGGCTGTAACTTCTGTAAGCGCACCACAATTTCTGCCGGGCTCAGGCCTTCGGCGCCCAGCACCGCAGAGACGGCCAATAGATTGGAAAGATTGTGGCGCCCGATCAGGTGCGTGGCAAACGAGAGTCGCTCTTCACCAAAGACCAGCGTGGCCGAAAGGCCCTGCGCAGTCGCCATCACATTTTCGGCACCAACCCACTGAACGCCTGCAGGCAGATTATGCGGGCGAGACTGTAGTCCATAGGCGATGACCAGGTTGGCAGTCGTTTGCGCCATCAGCTCTTTGCCAAAGTCGTCATCCAGATTGATGACGGCGGCACGCAGGCCATGCCAGGCAAAAAGCTTGGCTTTGGCAGCCGCATACGCCGCCATCGTGCCGTGGTAATCCAGATGGTCACGGGTCAGATTGGTCAAGACAGCGCAATCCACGTGGCTTCCGTTCATGCGGCCTTCTTCAATCCCGATCGACGATGCTTCTACCGCGCATGCGGTTGCGCCATCCTTCACAAAGTCGGCCAGCAGGTGCGCATACTGCGCCGCATCCGGTGTCGTGAATCCGGTCTCCACCATCGACCCCGGATAGCCGGCACCTAAGGTCCCGATCACAGCGCAGTGCCCTGGCATCGATTGCGCCAGCCATTGCGATACCGTGGTCTTGCCATTGGTACCGGTGATAGCCAGTACCCGCAACTTCTGACTCGGATTACCGTAAATCTGTTGAGCCAGCGAGCCAACCAGCTGGCGCAAGCCCGCTACGACGACGACGGGCAAGCCCCGGAACTCGGGTACGCAAAGATGCACATCATCCGCCCACAACACCCCGCAAGCCCCATTGGCCAGCGCATCACGCGCATACACGGCCCGCGTACCCGACTCGGGCACCTCGGCAACAAACAGATCACCCGCGCGCACGCGGCGACTATCGGCACAGACACCCGTTGGCCGCAGCCCCTGAGCGCGCAACCAGCTCAACACTTCGTCACAAGAGGTGAGCACAGTCATCAGTGCACCCCCTTCTTGTTTACCGGATTCACGGCGTTCACAGGCGCACTGGCCACTTGGATCGGTGCAGATGTTACTTGCGCTGCTTTGGGCTGATTTTTCATCGGGTCTTTGGCCGGATCTTTTGCCGAGCCCTGATCCTGCGGCACACCCAGAGTGCGCAAGGCACCCCCCATCACTTCAGCAAATACCGGTGCTGCAACATCGCCGCCGTAATGGGCGCCTACTGGCTCATCGACGACGACCCCAACGACCAGACGCGGATCCGAAATCGGACCGATGCCCACGAAAGAAGCCAGATATTTATTTGCGTAACGGCCGGCAACCAGCTTGTGTGCGGTACCGGTCTTACCGCCCACGCGATAGCCCGGCACTGCTGCCTTACGTGCAGTCCCCTCGGGGCTTACCACCATCTCCAGCATCTGCCTTACCTGACGCGAGGTTTCCGGTGCAAACACCGGCTGGCCAGCAACGGCGCCCTGTGTTTTCAATAAAGATAGCGGCACCACATCGCCATCGCGCGCGAAGACGGTGTAGGCATGTGCTAGCTGGACGACGGTGACCGATACGCCGTGACCATAAGACATCGTGGCCTGCTCGATGGGTTTCCAGGTTTGCCAGGGGCGCAGCCTGCCCCCCACCTCACCCGGGAAACCGAGGCCAAGCGGCTTACCAAAGCCGACCTTGCTCATCATCGTCCACATGTCTTCTGCCGGAAAACCCAGAGCGATTTTGGTCGCACCAATGTTGGATGACTTCTGGATGACCTGCGCCAGCGTGAGCGCACCGTAGGGATGGGCATCACTAATCGTCGCCGAACCGATGGTCATCTTGCCGGGTGCGCAATTGATGATGGAATCAAACTTGTACTTGCCGCGATCCAGCGCCAGCGCTGCGATAAACGGCTTCATCGTTGAGCCCGGCTCAAACGTATCGGTAATCGCACGATTGCGTAGCTGTCCACCCGACAGGTGCGCCCGGTTATTCGGGTTATAGGTGGGCCAATTCACCAGCGCCAGAATTTCACCGCTCTTGATATCGGCCACAATCACGCTGCCGCCCTTGGCATTAAACTTGTCGGCGGTATTACGCAGGGCATTGAAAGCGATGAACTGGATCTTGGCATCAATTGCCAACTGGATGTCTTCACCATCCTGCGGTGGTCGCTCAGAACCCACCTCTTCAACAATCTGGCCACGCCGATCCTTGATGACCGTGCGCTCACCCGGCTTGCCAATAAGGCGTTTCTCAAAGGCCAGCTCGACACCTTCCTGACCCCGGTCTTCCTTGCCGGTAAAGCCCACCATGTGCGCCGTCATGTCCCCTGCCGGATAGAAACGGCTGTATTCGCGGTCCATCTGGATGCCGGGCAACTTGAGTGCCGCTACCCGGGCAGCCGTTTCCGGCGGCACCTGATGCTTGAGATACACAAAGTTCTTGTCGCCGTTGATTTTCTTTTCGATCTGCCGTGCATCGACCTCAAGCAGCGCCGACAGCTCCTTGATCTGCGCCTTATCCAGTTTGGCGTCCGCCGTCGCCCAGACTGCGCGCATTGGCGTCGACTGCGCCAGCATATCGCCATGGCGATCAAGAATCTTGCCACGCGATGCCGGGATCTCGAGCACGCGGCGATAACGCGCATCGCCCCGTTCCTGCAGGAAATCCTCATTGATCAGCTGCAAATAGAACGCCCGTCCGACCAGGGTTAACAACGCACCAAAGATCAGCGCCGAAACCAGATGGATACGCCAGCTAGCCAGCTGATCCTTAAGCACCGGGCTCTCGGTAAAGCGGTGGTCCTTGCGGCTCACTGCGCTCCCCCGATCTTCTGTACCTTCTTCATGTCGGGTGGCTGCATCCCCAGTTTCTCACGGGCAATTTTTTCAATGCGCGTATGCGCCGCCCAGGAGGACATTTCCAGCTGTAATTGGCCGAACTCGACATCCAGATTGTGCGCACGTTCACGCTCCAGCTCGAGGGCCTGCAAGCGCTTACGGGCCTGGTGCTGACCGGCGATGGTGGCGACGGCAGAGACCAGCAGGATCACGATGAGGATGAGATTGATCCGTCTCATATGCGCCTCAGGCCGCCAGCTTTTCGGCAACACGCATGATGGCACTGCGCGCGCGCGGGTTGCGCTCGATTTCCATCGAGCCGGGTTTGATCGCCCTGCCGACCAGTCTGAGTTTGGGCAACGGCAACTGGGCAGCGGTTAACGGCACGCCTTTGGGCGGCTCCACCGGTTTAGCCCCGGCTTGCATGAAGCGCTTGACGACCCGGTCTTCCAGCGAGTGGAAGCTGATCACGACAAGACGTCCGCCCGGACGAAGCAAGTCAAAGGCCTGCGGCAGTGTTAACGCCAGCTGGCCGAGCTCTTGATTGATATAAATCCGTACAGCCTGGAAGGTGCGCGTCGCCGCATCCTGGCCGG
>CAZRYZ010000067.1:0-6161 GCA_964604465.1 uncultured Dechloromonas sp.
CGGGAGAGTTTAGTTTATTTGCCGAGTTTCTTGCCAAAGGCAAACTGGGCATAAGCCTGCTCGGACACGTTGAACCACGAGAATTCCAGATTGCGGAACTGACGCCACGGTTCGTAGATCTTCTTGAAGTCCGGATTCTTGGCAGCCGTTTCTTCCAGCACTTCATTGGCGGCCTTGAACGAGGCATCCATGATCGCGTTCGAGAACTTGTTCAGCTTGGCACCGGCCTTGATCAGGCGCGATAGAGCGGCCGGATTCTTGAAGTCGTATTCGGCCAGCATGCGGACGTTAGTCTCGGCGGCAGCCACTTCGATGGCGTACTGGTAGTTTTTCGGTAGCTTGTCCCATTCCTTCTTGTTAATCATCACCGAGAACTGGGTTGACGGTTCCCACCAGGCCGGGAAGTAGTAGTTCGGGGCGACCTTGTAGAGACCCAGCTTTTCATCATCGTACGGACCGATCCACTCGGCGGCATCGATGGTGCCCTTTTCCAGGGAGGCGTAAATATCGCCCGCCGGAATCTGTTGCGGCACAGCGCCCAGTTTCTCAAGCACCTTGCCCGCAAAGCCACCGACGCGCATCTTCAGGCCTTTGAGGTCGGCCACGGTATTGATCTGCTTGCGGAACCAGCCACCCATCTGGCAGCCCGAGTTACCGGCAGCAAAGCTCACCATGTTGTACTGAGCGTAGAAGTCGGCCAGCAGCTTCTGACCGCCACCGTAGTAATACCAGGCGTTCTGGGCGCGTGCGGTCATACCGAACGGCACCGAGCAGTCGAAAGCAAAGGCTTCGTTCTTGCCGAAGAAGTAGTAAGGGGCGGTATGGCAGCACTCAATCGTGCCATCCTTGACGGCGTCCATGACCTGGAACGGCGGCACAATTTCGCCGCCGGCGAAGGAACGGATTTCGAAGTTGCCTTCGGTGAGTTCCGACACGCGCTTGCAGAAGTCTTCACCACCGCCATACACGGTATCGAGGGTCTTCGGGAAGCTGGACGCCAGACGCCACTTGATCTTGGGGGTGGCGGCGATGGCCGGTGCTGCGGTAATCAGCGATGCCGAACCGGCGGCAGCGCCGATACCGACATTCTTTAGAAAATTACGACGATCCATGGTTGTCTCCTATGGGTTTGTTATGGCTGAGCCGAGACTACTTCTTCTCACCGGGCTCGTCGGTAGAGATCTTGAATTGACTATTGCTATCCGCTGCTGCTGCAGGTGCGGCATCCTGTTGGACTTCAAAGACGATTTCAACGGGACCATCGTCCACGGTTTCATGCTTATCGACCGAAACGAGACCCGGGAAGGCGATGATCAGCGCCACCATAATGATCTGGATGCAGACGAAGGGAATGGCTCCCCAGTAAATCTGCTTGGTCGTGACGGGATCCATCATCTTGCCGGTGATCTTGTCGATGTACTTCTTTGCCGGGGAAACCGAGCGCAGATAGAACAGGGCAAAGCCAAAGGGCGGATGCATGAACGAGGTCTGCATGTTGACGCCAAGCAGAATGCCGAACCAGATCAGATCGATACCCAGCTTTTCAGCCACCGGGCCAACGAGTGGGACCAGGATGAAAGCCAGCTCGAAGAAGTCTAGGAAGAAGGCCAGCACGAAGAAGAGGATATTGACGGCAATCAGGAAGCCCAGCTGGCCGCCCGGTAGCGAGGTCAGTAGATGTTCGACCCAGAGATCGCCATCCACGCCGCGGAAGACCAGACCAAAGACCGTGGCGCCGACCAGTATGAACAGAACAAAAGCCGAAAGCTTGGCGGTGGCATCAACGGCCTGGCGCGTGAGGCTCCAGTTGAGCTTGCGCTTGGCCAGAGCCAGAAGCACAGCTCCGCTGGCCCCCATGGCACCGCCCTCGGTCGGCGTAGCGATACCGAGGAAGATGGTGCCAAGGACCAGGAAGATCAGGAACAGCGGCGGGAAGAGTGAGATCACACAACGCATCAACAGCTTGCTGCCGGTCAGCGTTCTCGCAGAAAGCGGTAGTGCAGGCGCGGCAGCAGGCTTGAAGATGCTGACCAGTGCCACATAACCGAAGTACATGCCGGTCAGCACGAGACCGGGCAGCACTGCGCCAGCATACATGTCACCCACGGAACGACCTAGCTGGTCGGCCATGATGATAAGCACCAGGGAGGGTGGAATGATCTGGGCGAGCGTGCCCGAGGCGGCGATTACCCCGGTGGCCAAGCGGCGGTCATAACCGTAACGCAACATGATAGGCAGGGAAATCAGGCCCATTGAGATGACCGAGGCAGCGACCACACCGGTGGTGGCGGCGAGCAGGGCACCGACAAAGATCACTGCATAGGCCAGACCGCCGCGCACGGGACCAAAAAGCTGGCCGATGGTGTCGAGCAGATCTTCCGCCATGCCAGAGCGCTCAAGAATGAGCCCCATGAAGGTAAAGAAGGGAATCGCCAGCAGCGTATCGTTGCCCATGATGCCAAAGATGCGGTTGGGCAGGGCATTCAGAAAATCGGGCGTGAACATGCCCATGCCGATACCCAGCAGGCCGAAGAGTAGCCCGTTAGCGGCGAGTGAAAAGGCGACTGGGTAGCCAGAGAGTAGAAAAATGATCAGGCCGAGGAACATGATCGGTGCCATATAGTCACCGATGATAGGAACAAGAAACTCAAGTGGCATGGCGCGGCTCCTTAGTGTTTACCGGAAGCGGCTTCGGCCACTTCAACTGCATCCGGGGTTGCACCGTGGTGCCCCGTCTTTTCAAAGGCCTTGCCGTCAATCAGCCCATTCAGGAAGGCGACCCGCTTGATCAGCTCGGAAACACCCTGCAGGAGCAGTAGAAAGAAAGCGATTGGAATCAGGATCTTGGCAGGCCATACAATCAAGCCGCCGGAGTTGTTCGACATTTCACCCGAGGTGATGGAATCCAGGGTGTAGGGGATCGAGCCATAGAGCACGATCAGACAGAGCGGAAACAGAAAGAAGATCGTGCCAATGATGTCGATCTTGGCATGGGTGCGGGGCGAAAAGCGCCCTGTCACGACGTCGATACGAATATGTTCGTTGGATTTCAGGGTCCAGGGGGCACACAGAAGGAAGGTGCCGGCAAAGAGGTACCACTGCAGTTCCAACCATGCGTTAGAGCTGATGCTGAAGGCGTAACGGAACAGGGCGTTAATGGTACTCACCAGAACGGCAACCAGTATCAGCCAGGCGGCAGATTTGCCGATCCGTTCGTTGATCGCGTCTATGATGCGCGAAAATTTCAAAAGGGCATTCACGTTATCAACTTTCTGAAGTGGGTCTCGTAAGGTGCATAGTTACGAAGTAGGCGGGATGACGCAAGCTGCGCCGCAAAACACGGTATACCTTACTGGAAAATTCTGCTGCCGCTCTAGGGGGTGTGGCTGAAATGTATTCAATGCGGCTGCAAGTCTTGAAAAATATTCAGCCCATCAAAAAAGAAACCCCAGCCGCCAGGCTGGGGTCCCCATCGGGCCCGTTTCTTATAGAAGGGATCGGGCCAGATTCTCCTCGTCCGGAATACAGCTTTACCGGACTCTACATCCTCTCCCGTGGATGCGGCTTGAACTTTAGCCCAGATTTCTTACATGTAAATGACAGGTTTTTCATATGGTTATAACCGCCTGAATACCATTTGTTATCCTTGACCTTATGAATTTACCAAACCCCCCGGGTTCAACGGACACTCCCGAACCACACACGCAGGTTACCCCACCCAATACGGAACCCACGGCGCCCCCGCGCCGCTGGCTCCGGATTCTGGCCATCGTGATCGGCCTCCTATTGGTGGCGGCCGCAGTCGCTGCCATCTGGTTGCCGCGACTAGTGGATGTCCGGATTGTGGTCGATACCGCGACCAAGGCCGTCCAGAGCAGTACGGGTCGTTCTCTGGTCATCAAAGGACCTGTCTCTGTCCAGTTATGGCCCCGGTTGTCCGTGGTGGCTGAAGATGTGGCTTTCGGCAATGCTGCCTGGGCAGCCGATCCGGAAATGGCGACAGCCCGACGGGTGGCTTTAAGCCTTGATTGGACTCCCTTGTTACACCAGTCAGTGTCCATCAATCGCGTTGTGATTGATGGTCTGACGCTGAATCTCCAGCCAGCCGATCGCAATGTACGGCGCAGGGATACGGAGACCGCTGCCGGGAACTGGGTACTGACCCCGGAGGGTGCGGATTCATCCTCAAGCTCGGCCTTTAATCTGGATAAGATCCTGCTTCAGGATGCCACGATCCGGCTGAGGGACAGTTCGGGTTCCCTGACTCATACCTTCATGATCGGTCGTGTTTCCGGCGTCACGGTGGAGGATGGCGTGAAGTTCAAGGGGCAGGATGCCCTTATTCAGCAGGTTGATCGCCAGGGTGCCGCGAGCGAATTATTGAAGATCACCCAGGCGAGCGGGTTGGTGTCCGGGGTGGCTGCCGAGTTCAACGGGCAAGTCGTATGGCGACAACAGGCGATTGATCTGAAGGGTAGCTACGAATATCCGGATAACAAAGCGTCATCGCTGACGCTCGCCGTGAACGCCAAGGGGCTCGATTTTTCGAGGCCTTTGTCAGGCAACAAGGCTCACGAGGCGCGTGAAGAATTATCGCGGGCTGATGAAAAGCCATTGTGGCGTGATGATCGGCCGATTGATTATTCAATGCTCCCCAAAATGAATGTCAAGCTGGATCTGCATGCGGGGCAGGTTCTCTTACCGAACCAGGCGGTATTACCTAATGTTGTATTGAATGCCAGTCTGGAAGAAACGGCGTCAGGGCGATTGACCTTGCATCGATTCTCTTCGGGGTTTGATAAGGGGCAGATTACGGCTTCAGGCGCTCTTGTCGATTACGCCGGAAACCTGCCGGCAGTGACCGTGGCAGCCAAGGCTACGGGTTTTGATCTGGCGAAGATCTTTTCTATGCAGCAGGTGCATCTCTCCGGGATTAGCGCGCAGGGCGGCGCGCTACAACTGGATATGGCACTGACGGGGCGTGGACGTTCCCCGCAACAGTTAATGGCATCGCTGAATGGACATGTCGATATCAAGGTGGGGAAGGGCTCTCTGGTTGACCAGGGTGTCGGGGATCGCTCGCCTGTTTCTATCAACCTGAATTCGTTTGCAGGTCGGGCCGATCTCAAACCGGGCGCCTCGCCGCAGCTCGCGCTTGACCTCAATGCCACCAAAGTTGATCTGGATCCGAATCATCTGGCCACGGCGACCGAGCAGAAAGCGGTGAAGGGTGCTGGCCCCAAAACTGGCCGGCGCTGGCTGTTTGGCACTGAGCCGCTGGGGTTTGCTTCGTTGCCGCTGATGAATGGCCGTATCGGTTTGAATGTGACTGAGCTGGTTCTGCCGGATGGCATCGTGCTGCCGAACTTTCTGCTTAAGGCCAGTTTGCAGGATAGTGCTGGTGGCAGCATGAAAGTGGATCAGTTCAAATCCGGTTTCGGGGATGGTGTGCTGGTGGCCGATGGCTTGATCAGCCAGTACACCAGTGCGAGCCCGACACTCCGCTTACGCGGTCATGCCCGAAACTTCCGTCTGGATCGTTTGTTGGCTCAGGTGGATGAGGCCAAGGCCTTTGGTCAGGTCAAGGGTGGTGAGGGGGAGTTTGCCTTCCACCTGGAAGGTCAGGGGACCTCGTTACGATCACTGGTGTCGGGTCTGAATGGTGAGCTGCAGCTCTCGCTCAATTCGGCCACAATACCCCACGCGCTAGTTGATTCTGCTGGTGATTTTGTAATTACCATGATGAATGCTGTAAATCCGTTACGCTCCAAATCGACTGTGACTGAGCTCCAGTGTGTCTCTGCCTATCTGCCGGTCCGTGGTGGGCAGGTGAGCATTAACAACTCGGTTGGCATCGCGACCGATCAGTTGAATATCATTCTGGATGGTCAGGTGGATCTCAAACAGGAACGCATGCAGATTGATATTCAGACGGCGCAGAAATCCGGTCTGACAACGGGAGTGAACCCCGCGGGCCTCGTCGTGGTGCAGGGCACATTGCTGAATCCCTCTCTAGGCATCAATAAGACGGGTGTGGTCAAACAGGCTGCAACCGTCGGACTGGCGGTAGTGACCAGCGGTCTCTCGTTGGCCGCCCAGAATCTGCTTTCGGTCGCGACCAATAAGAATCCATGCCAGAATATTCTGAAACCCTGGCCCAA
>CAZRYZ010000068.1:0-5792 GCA_964604465.1 uncultured Dechloromonas sp.
GTAATCAGCGCCACCAGGAGCTGGCCGCCACGGTTGATCAGTGCGGCGTGGTCGTTGAAATGGTCAAAATACTTGCCCTCTTTGGGCATCAGTTTGCCGAACATGGGAATCCTAGCGTTGTCATTCAAACGAAACGCTATTGTAATCTTTATGTCAGGATTCAGGGCATACCGGCGGCATAAAACACCCCGAATACCACGCGTGAGATCACGCTTGAAGGCGCGTCAATTTGACCGAATGAGGCGCCTTATGCAGGTGCCAACCCGAGGGTCGGCACCGCTAACTGCTTTTAGGCGTTAGCCTTTTTCAGAATGGCGTACAGCTCATCCTTCAGGTGCAGCTTTTCTTTTTTGAGGGTTTCGATTTCTTCATGGGTGCCCGCTTCAATGTGGGATTCCATGTTCTGAATCTTCTGGTCGAGCTCGTTGTGCTTGTCGAACAGGCGGGTGAAGTGGTGATCGGTGGTCTTGAGTTTGGTGATCAGCTCACGGTATTCGGGAAACATACTAACTCCGGTAAACAAGGGATAAAACGAGGGATTCGTTAAGTGGTTTAATTTTACGCTGTTGCAGCGCATCCGACCAGCGAACCAGCTCGATGAGCGGTTGGTCTGGGCTCTATGGCGCCTTATGCCCATGGTTGCCATTGATGCGGCGGAAAAAGGCAAATTTCTCGGGGAAGTGCTGGGTGACCCAGGCGACGACACCATATTTAAGTGCCTTGCCACCGAGCAGTGCTAGAAAGGCCTCGAGGATGCGGTCATCGACGATGCCAAAAAAGATCAGTAAGGGCATTTGCGGCAGGGGCGAGGCGCCCACCCCGAAGATGGCCCATACGCCGTATTCGGCCACCCAGTTCGAGGCCTGATCCCAGGTGGCTTCGCTGACCAGATTTGGAAAGGCGTTGTGAATTTCGTTGTAACCCAGCCAGTGGGCAACGCCCACAACCACAGCACCGGCTAATGCACTACCCGTGGAGCAGGCTAGGCTTAGGCGAAGCCACTGGTGCGGGGCCAGCATCACGGCCGTGACAATGATGGCAGTCACCGGGTAAGCAGCCGAGATGGTGCCTCCGAAAGAGAGCAGCGCAGCGAGCGCCATGAGGTGGTGCCCGCGGTTGGCGCGTTCCAGCCAGGCCTGGAGTTTCTTCTCCAGTGCCTCGAGACGTTTGCCCATTAATGCAGGCCCATTAGTCGACGCGGCCCTTGTGCTGGATCAGCTCGATCTTGTAGCCGTCAGGGTCTTCGACAAAGGCGATGACGGTGCTGCCGTGTTTCATCGGGCCGGCCTCGCGCACCACCTTACCCCCTGCGTTGCGAATGCGGTCGCAGGCGGCGTAGGCATCGTCGACTTCCAGTGCGATGTGGCCAAACGCGGTACCGAGTTCGTAATGATCGACGCCCCAGTTGTAGGTCAGCTCGATCACCGCATGCTCGGTTTCGGGGCCGTAACCCACAAAGGCCAGCGTGAACTTACCTTCGGGGTAATCGTTCTTGCGGAGCAGCGTCATGCCCAGAACGCGGGTGTAGAAGTCAATCGAGGCGTCGAGATTGCCAACGCGGAGCATGGTGTGCAGGAGGCGCATGGTCAGAGTGAGTGGTCTGATAATGGGTTAGGCAAACAGGATCAAAGCCAGGATGCCGCCGAGGATGAGCCACTTGCCGACGTAATAGGCGGTGCGGTTGCGTTGCTTTAAACCCTTGGCCCAGACACGACCCTTGTAGACCACCCCGAAGACTTTATTGAGCACACCGGTCTTGTCGCCAGCGGTGTTGGGTGAGGCGGCGGCACCAACAACGTATCGACCAAACCAGCGGTTAAAGGCCTGGATCCAGGAGCCCGCCACCGGGCGTTCGACATCACAGAAGAAGATCAGGCGATCTTTGTCGGTGTCGTTTTCGGCGTAGTGAATATAGGTCTCGTCAAAGAACACGCTCTGGCCATCGCGCCAGCTATAGCGTTCGCCATCGACCTCGATGAAACAGCGGTCATCGTTGGGGGTCGAGAGCCCGAGGTGGTAACGGATCGAACCGGCGTAGGGGTCACGGTGTCGCACTAGGCGGGCGCCCGGAGGCAGGTGGGTGAACATAGCCGCCTTGACGTTAGGCACTTGCTTCAGCAAGCCGACGGTGAAGGGGCAGAGCTCTTCCGCCGAGGGGTGAGCCGTGTCGTACCATTTGAGATAGAAGCGTTTCCAGCCGGTGCGGAAAAAGGAATTGAAGCCCACGTCGTTGTAGGTATCCGAGGCCTTGATCAGGCCCTGGTCTACCATCCGTAGACCTTCTTCACGGATCTTTTCCCAGTTGTCATCAAAGATTTTCATTTCGGGAAAATTGCTGGCATCCAGGTAGGGCTGGTTGGGTACGGTCGACGCACCATAGAGCAGCACATTCACCGGCGCCAGGAAGGTGGAGTGGTCGGTGATCTGGCGGAAGGGGCGCAGGCGAACCCGTCCGCGGAAATGTACGAACACGGTCGACAGCACGAAAATCCAGATAATGGTCCACTTCATGGGCGGGTCTCTAAGTCTTTGACGCAAAGCACCATTATCCCCGTGGGAGGCCCTGTATGGCAAATCATTTAGCCTGATGGGTTGCGGGGCGCTGGTAGAATCACGCCATGAACCTGGTCGATCAAGTTGCCAACGTCTTTCAGCCCGATGGGCCGCTGGCGCGGCAGATTCCGGCCTTCAAGTGTCGGTCCCAGCAAACCGAAATGGCCGAACGGGTGGCGCAAGCCATCAAGGCTGATGCCGCCTGCCTGGTCGAAGCAGGCACGGGGACCGGTAAAACCTTCGCCTATCTGGTACCGGCCATGCTGTCGGGGGGCAAGGTCGTCCTGTCGACGGGGACCAAAACCTTGCAGGATCAGTTGTTCGAGCGGGATATCCCCACCGTGCGTCAGGCTCTGGGGGCACCCATCCGGGTGGCGCTGCTTAAGGGGCGTAGCAATTACGTTTGCCTGCATCATATGGAACGGGCCGAGAAAGAGGGTCGTTTTCTGCAAAAGGAAGATGCCCGCTATATCCAGCAGATTGTCCGTTTTGCCCGCACCACCCAGCGCGGGGATAAGGCCGAGTGCGCCGATGTGCCGGAATCGGCAACGGTGTGGCATATGGCCACCTCGACCAAGGATAACTGCCTGGGGAGTGAATGCGCCCATTACGAGGACTGCTTTGTGGTGAAAGCGCGGCGCGAGGCGATGGAGGCGGATCTGGTGGTGGTGAACCATCATCTCTTCTTTGCCGATGTGGCCCTCAAGGAAGAAGGGATGGCCGAGCTGCTACCCAATTGCAACACGGTGATTTTTGACGAGGCGCATCAGCTGCCTGAAACGGCCGGCATCTTCTTTGGCCAACGTTTTTCAACCACGCTGGTGCTGGATCTGGCGCAGGATATCCGCCTGTCGGCGCTGGCCGAAGCGCGCGACTGCCTCGATCTGCCGGTGCAGGCTGCCGCCCTGGAAAAGGCCGCGCGGGATTTTCGTCTGACGCTGGGTAACGACATCGTGCGTCAGCCGGCGGTGAATATTCTTGGTCGCCCAGAATTTATCAAGGGGCTCGATGCGCTGGCCGAGCGCATCGATCTGATGAACGAGCTGTTACAGACTCAGGCTGGCCGCTCGCCGGATCTGGAGCGCGCCTGGCAGCGTTGCACTTTACTGGGGCAGGATCTGATGCGCTGGAAGCGCGGGGCCCTCAATCAGCCTATGGCGGGGGCGGGCGATACCGAGGGTGTTGCGCCGGATGAGAATGCGGGTTCGCTGCCCGGTGATTTTGTGTACTGGGTCGAAGCCATCGGCCATGGCCTCCATTTGCATGCCACACCGCTATCGGTTGCCGAACCCTTTGCCAAGCTCATGGCCAGCAGCCCCCGCAGCTGGATCTTTACCTCGGCGACACTGGCGGTTCAGGGGGACTTTACGCACTACCAGGAGGCCATGGGGCTCCATGCGGTGGATGCCCACTGCTGGGATAGCCCCTTTGATTATCCGCAGCAGGCCATGCTCTGCTGTCCGACTGATTTGCCGGATCCCAATAGCCCTGAATATACCGACCGGCTGGTCGATGCGGTGCTGCCGCTGATTCAGGCGGCACAGGGGCGGACTTTTTTCCTCTGTACCTCTTTGCGGGCCATGCAACGCGTGCGCAGTCAGCTCGAAACCCGTCTGGCCTTTCATCAGCCCGAGATTAAAATTCTCTGTCAGGGGGATGCCGCCAAGAATGAACTGTTGCGCCGATTCCGCGAGGAGGGCGATTCGGTCCTCGTGGGCTCGCAGAGTTTCTGGGAAGGGGTCGATGTGCCCGGAGAGGCCTTGTCTTTGGTGATCATCGACAAACTCCCTTTTGCCGCGCCGGATGACCCGGTGTTGTCAGCGCGTATCGATGCGCTGAACCGTCAGGGTAAGAACGCCTTCATGCACTACCAGCTGCCGCATGCCGTGATCAATGTGAAGCAGGGTGCCGGCCGGTTGATCCGTAGCGAAAGCGATCAGGGCGTGCTGGTGATTGGCGATCCGCGGCTGGTGGCCAAAGCCTATGGCAAGAAGGTCTGGCGCAGTTTACCGCCCATGGCCCGGACGCGCGATGTGGCCGAGGCCGAATCGTTTCTGATCCAGACACTCCACACGGATAGCCATGTCGAACCAGCCTGATCGTCGTTTTCTTGAATCGGTGCTGGGTGCTGGCGCCTTGGCTGAGCGCCCCCATCTCTTTTCGGATGCGGTGGTGTCATTGCCGGCGGAAGACTATGCGCAGATAACAGCATTCGTGCAATCCGTGATGGCCCTGGTTTCGATGCCGACGTACACGACCGCTGTCGGTGTGCGGCAGGGTGAGCCGATCGTGCCGATGCCGCCCGGAGTGTGTCTGGGTTTCGATTTTCATGTGGGCGGTCCATCACCGCAGCTGATCGAGATCAATACCAATGCGGGCGGTGCCTTGCTGGTGACGGCGCTGAAGCGGGCCTGGGGGTGGCAACGGTCAGCGGATGATGCCGAAACAATGTTGTTGCAGATGTTTGCTGATGAATGGGCCGCCTGGCAGTGTGGTCGTCCGTTGAGCTGTATCGCCCTGGTCGATGAAGCCCCGGAGCAGCAGTACCTCTACCCGGAGTTCGTGCGCTGGCAAAAGTTGTTTGAGGCGGCGGGGATCCATTGTCTGGTTTGTGCGCCTGAGGCCTTGCGCTGTGATGATGACGGCCGGCTCTGGCACGGTGAGACCCCTATTGATCTACTGTATAACCGGCTAACGGATTTCTCTCTGACGTCAGACGCTTGTCAAGCAATTCAGGCGGCTTGGCAGGCACAACGGGCGGGGCTGAAGCGCGGGACCTTGATCACACCGCATCCGCAGGCGCACGCATTGTGGGCAGATAAACGAAATCTTGAATGGTTGTCTAACCCAGCGATGTTGCGCGACCTGGGGCTGGAAGAACCGACGGTGTCGACGATTAGCCGCTGTGTGCCGCGCACGGTGCCGGTACTGGCCAATGAGGCCGAGCAATTCTGGGCGACCCGCAAGCAATGGTTCTTCAAGCCGCAGGCGGGTTTTGGTTCGCGGGCGACATATCGCGGCGACAAAGTCACCAGGCGGGTGTTCGAAGAGATTCTTCAGGGTGGCTATGTGGCGCAGACCTTTGCGCCCCCGCCAGAGCTCGATGTCTCCGATCGTTTAACCGGCGAGGTGCAACGCCTGAAGTATGACCTGCGCGTCTATGCCTATCAGGGGCAGAATCAGTGCCAAATTCAGTTAGTAGCAGCCAGACTTTATCAGGGGCAGACCACCAACTTCCG
>CAZRYZ010000069.1:0-5617 GCA_964604465.1 uncultured Dechloromonas sp.
CAGTACGGCAAGCTGCCGGAGCTGGAGGCCAAGCTGAAGGCGGCTGAAACCAAGGGTGATGAAGCCAATGCTGAAGCGGCCAAGCACAAGCTCCTGCGCACTGAAGTGGGCGCCGAAGAAATTGCTGAAGTTGTTTCGCGGGCAACGGGCATTCCCGTCTCGAAGATGATGGAAGGCGAGCGCGCCAAGCTGCTGCAGATGGAAAGTTATCTGCATAACCGTGTCATCGGCCAGAACGAGGCTGTGCGCCTGGTGTCGGAAACCATCCGTCGCTCGCGTGCTGGCCTGTCAGACCCGAACCGTCCCTATGGTTCCTTCCTGTTCCTGGGCCCGACGGGCGTAGGTAAGACCGAGCTCACCAAGGCGTTGGCGGAGTTCCTGTTCGATTCACAGGAGCATCTGATCCGTCTCGATATGAGCGAGTTCATGGAGAAGCACTCGGTCGCCCGTCTGATCGGTGCGCCCCCGGGCTATGTCGGTTACGACGAAGGCGGTTACCTGACCGAAGCCGTACGACGTAATCCGTACAGCGTGATCCTGCTGGACGAAGTCGAGAAGGCTCACCCAGACGTGTTCAATGTGCTGCTGCAAGTGCTGGACGATGGCCGCCTGACTGATGGCCAGGGACGTACCGTCGACTTCCGGAACACTGTGGTCATCATGACCTCTAACCTGGGAAGCCAGATGATCCAGCAGATGGCGGGTGACGACTATGGCGTGATCAAGCTGGCCGTGATGGCTGAGGTGAAGACCTTCTTCCGTCCAGAGTTCATCAACCGGATCGATGATGTCATCGTCTTCCACTCGCTGGACGAGAAGAACATTCGTGATATCGCCCGTATCCAGTTGCGTTATCTGGACAAGCGCCTGGCCGCTATGGATATGACGCTGGAAGTCTCGGATGCGGCGCTCGACCAGATTGCCGAAGCCGGGTTCGACCCCGTGTTTGGTGCCCGTCCGCTCAAGCGGGCGATTCAGGCCGAGATCGAGAATCCTCTGGCGACGCATATCCTGGAAGGCGATTTTGGCCCGAAAGACACGATCAAGGTGGATTGCGTCAAAAAGAAGATGGTCTTTAAGAAATAATCAGACCCACTTAGGAGAAGGCGACCGGAAGGTCGCCTTTTTCTTGGGTAAAATTCGGCATGGCGACGGAAATCTATGTAAGCACGGATGTCGAAGCGGATGGACCGATCCCCGGGCCGCATTCGATGCTCTCCTTTGCATCCGCAGCGTACACCCCCGACAAGCAGCTCATCAGCACATTTAGCGCTAATCTCGAGCTGCTACCTGATGCCAAAGGGCATCCGCTCACCATGAAGTGGTGGAAGACTGAGCCGGAGGCCTGGGCGGCCTGCCGCACCGATCTGCAGGATCCGACTGTGGCCATGAAAGACTATGTGAAGTGGGTGAAGAAGCTACCGGGCAAAGCGGTCTTCGTGGCGTATCCGGCCGGTTTTGATTTCACCTTCGTGTTCTGGTACATGATGCGCTTTACCGGGGAGTCCCCGTTTTCCTGGTCGGCGCTCGATATGAAAACCTTTGCCATGGCGCTTTCTGGCTTGCCTTATCGTAGCTGTATCAAGCCAAAATTGCCTAAAGACTGGTTTGATGATTTACCGCATACGCATGTGGCGCTGGATGATGCGCTGGAACAGGGGGCGCTATTCTGCAATATGCTGAGCATTTGGCAGCAACACCGGAAGGCGCTGGGGCTCCCGAATCAGGTACTACCCCTGCTGGAGCCCGAGGAAGGGGTGGTGCCGGGAAGTTCGCCCCGGGTGTCTGAGGCTTAGGGGGTAGGGAAGGACAAAGGGGTCATCCTCGCCTGTTATAATGTAAGAATCACCCGTTTTTGGAGCGCCCGTCATGGCCCGCGTTGAATCAGACTACGTGTCAGAGCATACCAAGTTTATCAATGAAGAGATGAAGAAGAATCCTGAATGGCGAGCCGACCAGCAGCAGGGTCGCGCCATCTGGTGGGATAAGCCCCAGTGTATCGCCCAGACGGAAACCTTTGCCCAGGCCAAGGTCAAGCAGAAGAGTTACCCCTATGATGTGCTGTTTGACTGAGATCGTTCACGATCTCGGTGACACAGCCGGATGATGCAAACAGAGACGCTCGGGCCTTTTCCGGGCGTTTTTTGTTTTAAGCTGACGTTAAGAAAATTCCCTGACGATTGCGTTAACTTTTTGTGGTGTTCTGCGTTATAAAGGCCATGATGAACAAACAACTTGTCCGCTGGTTGCGTAAGCTGATGTTGGCCGTGATGGCGATTCCCGGAGTAGTGTTTGCCGGTAACTCGACGCCTCCGGCTTCAACGACCAATCAGGATGCTTTTGACCGTGAGTTCTCCAAGTTCGACAAGGACTTTGATCGGTTGAATCAGTGGCAGACTGAGACGCCTGCCAGCAAGAAGCTCAAGCGTGCACCCGGCAGCAAGACAACGCCGTCTGTCGGGAAGCCTGACGTCAATGCTGCCCCCGCAGGTGCAGCTACAGGTGGCACGGTGACCCCCTTGATCGACGATACGCCATCGGCCGTGCCGGACGGCAAACGTGCATCGTCGGGTGCCAAGTCTTCGGCAATGCCTCGTGGATTGCCTAAAGGTGCCAAGGTCGAGAAGCTGGCCAAGAACGATCGTCTTGGTGACCAGATCTCAGATCCGGAAATGCGCAAGAAAGTACAGGATCTTTACAAGCGCTCTGACGTGGTCGTGCATCAGTACGTGCTACCTACCAACTAATTACTCGTTGTTGTGAAAGGTTGTCTCATGAAAAAATCATTTCTCATTGCATCGGCTCTGTTTCTGGGTCTGACTGCCTGTAGCAGTACACCCAAGAATGTGGCGGACGCTACCCCTGGTCGTACCGCAGACGTGGAATTTCTCGAACAGAATGGTCCGCTGACCCTGACCTTTGATGACAAGGGCAACTGGCTATCGATTAAGTCCTCGGCGACGGCACCGCTCGTTAATAACGCACCGGAAGGTGTGGAGATTGCCTTCAAGACGGCAACGATGCGTGCCAAGCGTAATCTGACCGAGTTCCTGGCCAATGATGTGAAGTCGACCAAATCGGTGCAGACGATCTCCAAGTCTTATCTGAAGAATATTGCTCAGGTCGATAGCAGTAATGAGTCGAACACCTCGGCCGAGGATGAAGATGCCGCCAGCAATAGCCAGGCCAGCAAGGAGAGTCGTCAGAAGGCCAACACGGTCGCCCAGACTGTACGCGAGCGGATTGATGATAATTCGCAGGCGATCCTGAAGGGCGTACAGATTACCGAGCGCAAGGTCTCGAAGGAGCAGCAGCATGTTTCGGTAACGATCATGGTGACACAGCAGAGCATCAAGGGTGCCGAACAGGCCCGGAAGGCCATGGGCGGTCTGTAGACCGCTGGTCTGACACGCGGATGGTGTTGAAGATGCCACGGCACTGGCTCCTGGTGAGCGGTGCCGTGCTGCTCGTTGCCTGCTCGTCGAACCCTAAGAACGGTGACCAGCAGACGGTGATTGCCGAAGGATCGGGCAATACCTGCCAGGAGGCGCTGGGTCAGGCAAAGATTGTCGCCAGTGACAAGGTGGTGGGTTCCTTTGTGAACAGCCAGAAATCGTTGGTCAGTGACAAGTACTACACCGAGAGCATCAACGAATACAGCGGGGGTGTGGTTCGTCAGTACACGGTGCTGGAGAGCAAGGGGGATTCGCCCTGCCGGGTCAAGATCAGCGCCGAGGTTTACCTCGATAAAAAAAATATTGCGCTGGGCCCGAATGCCCGCACGCTGAACCTCGGTGAAGTAGGGCGTTTTGTTGATAAGCAGGAAGAGGCACGCGAAACACTGACGGCCCTGATTCAGCGACCCGCGCTGTTCAGTGCCCGGATGGACCGGCTTCACGTGAGCACCGATCGTCAGGGTAATGCCCAGATTGTTTTGCAGGTCTCGGACGTTTCACCCAGCGAGAAGTGGTACTCGGATCTCGAATCCTTCCTGAATGTTCAGGGACAGCGTATTGAATTCGAACGGGCCAAGTGGTCGGACATCGGCAAATCGATGCTCTCACTGCTGGCGGCGCCAGTAGCGGTGCCGCTGGGGCTGGCGCCATCGCCTTTCCGGAACAAGACAGCTCGCGGGACTGAGCTGGTGAACGGGGAGGGTCTGGTCTGTTTCAAGAACGATCCCCAGTACGACTCGCTGCGCTGCTACCAGACCTGGCTGGCCGGTGATGTGGTACGCCAGTTGCGTTCGATCCAGTTGAATCTGATCGAACGGAGTAATGACAACGTGACCAGCACGCGGCAGATCCAGCGGGGCGCTTATTTCATGGTGGCTTTTCGTGCCTCGGACTACACCTATGAAAGCAAGGAGATGGGTGGCAAGCGTGATTTCTACGTGATCGAGCCGGTGGGCGTCCCGTTTAGGGAATATCTCTCGGTGAACCGTCAGGCCCTGAGCGAAGAAAACGAATTCCTGATTAACGTGGTTTTTACCCAGAACCCTCAGACACCGGGCTTCAAGCCACAGACCCCCTTTGCACCTAACCAGAAGAATGGCCCGGCGGTCATTCGCCGACAGGCCATCTAAAGCGCTTACGCTCTTCTAGTGGGTCAGTGGTTTGACGACCCGCTTGATGGAGGTGTCTTCCGGGTTGGTCAGGATTTTAAAGCCCAGTGAGGTCATCAGGTTGAGCATTTTGGTGTTGTCGGACAACACCTCGCCGACCACGGCGCTAAAGCCCTTGCTCCGTGCGCAGTCGATCAGGACCTGCATCAGTTTGCGACCCAGCCCCCGTTTCTGCCAGCTGTCGGCCACGGTGAGGGCAAACTCCACGGTTTCACCATCAGGGTTGGCCACATAGCGCGAGACGCCGATCTGCTCGGGCTTGCCTTCCTCGTCCATCTGGACGGCCACAAAGGCCATATCCCGGTCGTAATCGATCTGGGTAAAACGGACCAGCTGCGGTTTTGATAGCTCGCGGATGGTATCCATGAAACGGAAGTAGCGGCTTTCGTCCGAGAGTTTGTTGAAGAACGCCTTTTCCATTTCGGCATCTTCCGGGCGAATCGGCCGGATGGTGACCGCAGAGCCATCCGGCAACATCCATTCCTCGATGAGGTTGTTTGGGTAAGGATGGATCGCCATGTGCGCGTAGCGATCCGGCGTGGCGGGAGCGTAGTCGATGACAATGCGTGCATCGGCGGCGATGACACCCTCTTCATCAACGATCAACGGGTTGATGTCCAGTTCGATAATTTGCGGAATTTCGCTGACGAGGTCGGAGATGTTGAGCAAGAGGTTGTAGATGGCCTGAATATTGGCGGCCGGCACCGGCCCATGAGCCTGTAGCAAATTGTAGGTGCGGGTGGATTCGACAAGATTTTGTGCCAGGACCTGGTTCAGGGGCGGTAATGCCATTGCCCGATCGGGGTTGAGATCGGCTTCATTGCCACCGCTACCAAAGGTGATGACCGGACCGAAGGTGCGGTCACGGAAGACCCCCACCCTGACTTCACGGGCGTTGGCGCGGGAGACGAAGGGTTCGATCGAGACACCACTGATCCGCGCATGCGGATGCTTGCGCTTCACCGTCTCGATGATGTCGTGATAGGCGTTACG
>CAZRYZ010000070.1:0-5617 GCA_964604465.1 uncultured Dechloromonas sp.
TACCGGCGTGCCATTGATGATGCGCAGGCCGGCCGCCCCTTTAACCCGCAATTGCTGGGTGAACTGGAAGGTCTGGCCAACCGGGGCTACACCGATGGTTTCTACCAGCGCCATCATGACGCTGACACCCAGAATTACCTGCGCGGTTACTCCGAATCGGGTCGCAGCCAGTATGCCGGCGACGTGTTCTGGGATGCCGAACGCCATGCCGTCCGCGTCGAGGTGCGCAATCGATTCTCCGTAGGGGACTGGGTCGAGGTGATCCACCCTGAAGGCAACCGTATCGTGCAGGTCACTGGTATGGATGGCCGCGAAGGCGAGAATGTCGAGGTCGGTCGTGGCGTTGGCCACGTTGTCTGGATGCGTGGCGACTGCTGGTCTGCCCGGGACGATGGGGCATTTCTTGCCCGCCTGATCACATCACCCGACGCCGATACGATCGAGGCATCGGCAAACGCTACTCGGAATCCGGTCAACCCAACGAACCCGACAGATTCGGCGCGCTAAGGTCATGCCGCGACTTCTGGTCGCCATCAGCGCTCATGGTCTGGGCCACCTAGGCCAGGCCGCGCCGGTTTGTAATGCCCTGTTTCAATTAAGGCCGGATCTGAACCTGACCATCTGGAGTGCGCTCCCTGCAGCTACGCTGCACCAACGCATCCGGGTACCGTTCACCCGGATTGATGCCGCCTGCGACATTGGTTTCATCATGCACGATGCACTTCACGTCGACATCGAGGCCAGCTGGACGCGCTACCAGAAGCGCGAGGCCGATTGGTCCATGCAACTCCATGAGGCCTGCACCCTTGTTCGTGCCGCAGCGCCCGATCTGATTGTCAGTGACGTGGGCGACATGCCGCTTGCCGCCGGCCAGGCGCTTGGCATCCCAACCATCGCCATGAGCTCCCTCAACTGGGCCGATATGGCACGCCACTATTTTCAGACAACACCGGGGCATGAGGCTGTTCTGAACCGCATGGATCAGATCTATGCCCACAGCACCGTTGCGCTCCGCCTGACCCCGGGCATGCCCATGCACGGGCGTTCCGAAAGCGTCCTCCCACCGGTGGGTGCTGTCAGCCGCTATGCGCGGACTACGCTCGATGACGAGCTCACCCCGCATCTCCCATTCCCGGACCGGCCACGCGTCCTCATCGGCATGGGCGGTATCCAGACCCGACTGAACTGGCCGCATTGGCCCATACAATCTGATTGGAATCTGTTGCTGGCCAACCAGAGCGACCTCCCACTCGAAGGTTGTGCGAAAAGGGGACTGGTTAATGCGGACTATCTGCGAACCCGATATGGCTGGAGTTTTTGTGACCTCCTGGCCACCAGCGATGCCGTCATCTGCAAACCGGGCTATGGCACCTTTGTGGAAGCGGCCCTAGCTGGGATTCCAGTACTTTATGTCCTGCGTGCCAACTGGCCGGAACAACCTGTTCTGGTCGAGTGGCTGCACCAATCCGCGCGCTGCGCCGAGCTCTTGCCGCAGGCGCTCGGTACGGGCTGTTTTGATCAGCCCCTTCGAAAACTCCTGGCACAACCGGCCAAACCGCCGTTACCCAGAGACGGCGCCATCATTGCGGCCAAGGCCATTCTGAAAACCCTCGATGCATCGCCTAAAACCGGAATCCCGCAGGCATGAGCAGTTCACCCGTCTCGTGCACGGGTAGCCCCATAATGCCGGTATAGCTGCCCACAATCGAGGTCACAAAAGTACCGGCATGGCCCTGAATGCCGTAGCCTCCGGCCTTGTCAAATGGCTCACCGCTCTCGATATAACGCTCGATCGTCTCGGCGGTCAGCGGCATAAAATCCACCCTACTCTCCGACAGCGCCTGACGGATACTCTGACCCTCAATCACCACCACCGCGGTCAGCACCTCATGCGTGGTGCCCGACAAGTCTGTGAGCATGTCGCGCGCTTCAGACGCATCGGCCGGCTTACCGAGAATCCTCGCCCCGAGGGCCACGGTGGTATCCGACGCCAGCAGGGGGCGCATGGCCAAGCCACGTTCCTTCAGGTAGGCATGCGCATGCAAGGCCTTGTCGAGCGCAATGCGCCGCACATAGTCTCGTGGTGACTCACCGGGTAGCACGGACTCATCCACCTCGTACTGCGCACCAACGTGATCGATAAAACTCAACACCTCGAACGGAACTCCCATTCCGGCCAAAAGCTCGGCACGACGAGGGCTTTTTGAGGCAAGCCAGATCTTCTGCATCGTGTCCCGGTTATTCGTGATCATTCTCGGTGATAAGGGTGACCGGACAGGACCGTGACGGCCCGATAGAGCTGCTCGGACAGCAGCACGCGGGCCAGCGCATGGGGCAGCGTCAACGACGACAGGCGGATCATTTCATGCGCTGTTGCCTTGAGAGTTGGCGCAATGCCATCGGCGCCGCCGATGATGAGTGCTACATCCGAGGCCTCCAGCTGCCAGCACTCCAGGCGTTTTGATAGTGCGATGGTGGTCAAATCAATCCCACGTTCATCCAGCATGACACGACGCGCACCCGGCGGTATCGCTGCCTCGATACGCACCGCCTCTGCCTCCATGATCTGCTGTGCCGTTCGATTGCCCGTGCGCGGCTCGGCCTTGATCTCGTGCAGGAGAATCGGCTGTGAGCGGGGAAATCGTTTAAGGTAATCCGAACAGGCGGTTTCGGCCCACTGCGGCAGCCGCTGACCAACACTGATCAGATGCAGTCTCATTCAGCCGTCTTTTTAACGCGCGGCGCGGCTTTCTTCGCAGCCGGTTTCTTAGCGGCTGGTTTTTTGGTCGCCGCTTTCTTCGCAGCCGGCTTTTTGGCCGCCGGCGGCTTGGTCGAAGGGGCTTCTTTTACTCTGGTCGTTTGATTTGCCGCTTTCTTGGCGGCTGCTTTTTCGGCCGCAATACCCGCCGGCTTACCCGGACCCCACAATCCTTCCAGGTCGAAATGCTGACGCACTGCGGGTTGCATAATGTGTACTACGACCGGACCGAGGTCAACAACGACCCATTCACCAGTGTCTTCTCCCTCAACCGACAGCACCTCGCCGCCTGCCTCCCGAACCTTGTCGGCCACGTGACGCGCCAGTGAACGCACCTGACGATTGGATTCGCCACTGGCCAGAATCAGGCGCTCAAACATCTGCGACACCTTGGTGGTATTCACAATGATGATATCGCGACCCTTGATGTCTTCCAGGGCATCAACACTGATGGCTTCCAGTTTCTTGATAGAAAGTTCTTTGCTGGCTTTAGGCATGAGAGATTCCGTGGCTTGTACAAGTGAAATAGATTATCGATACAAATGGTGTTCGTGGATGTAATTTTCAACCAGCGGATTAACCTGTCCGCTGATAGCACAACCCGCGCGCAGCGATTCACGAATCCGGGTCGCGGATACCTCGCAGGGCGTTATGGTAAACGAAACTATGTGGCCGGCTTTTTTGGTCCGTAGCTCGCCGGCGTCAGCCACAAAGGTCTTGCGCCAGAGCGCTGCCAGCGGCGGCGGCATGGTGGATGGATCTAGTGTGACGCCAGGGCGGTTCGCGACCGCAATATGCGCCAGTTCCAGCAGCCCCCCCCACTGATGCCAGGTCGGCAGGCCGAGAAAGGCGTCGGCCCCAAGAATCAGAACAAGTGCGTCCTCCGGGTGCGATTGATCCAACCGTTGCAGCGTCTTGACCGTCCAGGAGGGACCAGGCTGAGACACCTCGGCGTCATCCACCTGGCAACCGGGCTCATCCTTGAAGGCCAGGCACGCCATGGTTAGCCGGTCGGCAGCGTTCGCGATGGGCGCCTGGCGGTGTGGCGGCTGTCCGGCCGGCACACAGACTACGGCATCCAGCGATAACGCGGTCTGTGCTTCGCGCGCCAGCTGGGTGTGGCCCACATGAACCGGATCAAACGTACCACCCAGCACGCCAATGAGCTGGCGTTGTTGCGTCTTAGGCATCACTACCCGGCGGGGACGGCAACACCGCACGATAACTGGTGTACATGGCCGACACGACCGTTGGCGCCAGGACAATTACGATGGGGATCACGACCAACGAGGTCACCAGCGCGTCATCAAGGCCCACCGAGACCAGCAGCATCATGGCCACCGACGGCAACAGGATACCGTACAGAATGATCGCCGCCAGAAATCCTACCAGGCCCCGCCATGCCCGCCATGCCGCTACGAGACTGAAGAACAGCGCCTTGAGCAATCCGAAATTCCGCCAGGCCACCAACAGCGGGGCATAGGCAAAAGCTAACAGCACCGGCACATACGCGGCCACGGCTAGCCCGAGACTGACCGGAGAAATTTGTGCGGCATCCGGTATGGGCAGATCCTGCACCCCCAGGGTACCCCGGGCCAGATACTGCAGCAGCACACCGCCATCACTGATGGCCGTAATCGCCAGCACCCCCAGGGTGAGGACAAAGTGCACCACGCCCAGACCCATGAGCTTTTGCATGCGCTGGGAAAAACCGGAAAAGAGCACCGTAAAAGGGGGCATGAGGTCACGATCCAGTTCGCGACAACCGGCCATCACACCCACCAGCAGTACGGGTGCCATTGCGGCAACCAGCAGGTCACCCAGCACGGGCAGCATGCCCAGCAACCCCAACAGGGTCCAGTACGACATGACCCAGAACATCATCAGCACCGGGTTACGACGGTAGCGCTGAAAGCCGGACCGGAACCACTGCCAGCCATCCCTGAAGCCGATACGTCCGGCTGCTCCTGTCATCGCATCCTGAACCGGTTCAGACATCCGCGGACACGCTCCCGGTTGCAGCCACCTCATCCTGAACCGGATGTGGCGCTTCCCGGACCGGCAGCTCGAACAAATCCCGATAGGCGGCATAGGTGGCGCCCGCCATGATGGGGATCACCACGAGTAACGCCAGCCCCAGGGTCAGGGTGGTCAGAAAAAGCAGCAGCGTGACCAGAAAGAAGGCGACCACAAAAGCGGGCAGGCTGCGCCAGCTGGCCACAAACGAATGCTTCATGGCCTGCATGGCAGGAATATCGTGAAACACGGCCAGCGCGGGTGCTAGCCAGACGGACATCATCAGGGGGAGCACCAGCAATAAGCTCACCACGACGGCCAACAGAATTCCGAAAACACTAATGATCGTGCCCAGCCAGGCGTACTGGGTTTCCATGCTGACAGCCATACCGGAAAGCGCCGCACCGCCGCCGAGCAGAAGACCCAGTGCCACGATGAGCATCCAGCCCAGCATGTACCACACCCCCACATTAACGACCGCGGGCGCATGTTCACGAAAACCGGTAAATACTTCCGGGATGGTGACCGGCTGATCGGTGTCTACCCGTTGAGCAACCACCATGAGACCAGCGGAAAGAATCGGCATCAGCAAATGGGCACCGACCTGTCCCAGCAATGGCACCAGTAACACCAGCATCACCATCAGGGTCTGTAATAACGCGGCCAGAATCCAGAAACCTGGTCGGCGCAGAAACAAGGCCCAACCCTCGCTGATCCACCGCACCCCATGACCAACGCCAACATGGCGAATAGGAGGCAGATCTTCATGCGGGTGCATCTCTTGCCACGGCGCATGCCGGTAATGACGGGGCATGACTTACCAGCTCCAGAGTGTCCACATCG
>CAZRYZ010000071.1:0-5447 GCA_964604465.1 uncultured Dechloromonas sp.
GCGTTCTTGGCGAACGGCAGTGCGGGCAATTCAAAGGCCATATTCTTCTCCGGAGCTGTTGGGGGATGATGCAGAACTGTTGATTCTAGTCAGAGGCGGCCGTGGCTGCAAGCAGGCAGGACGGGTTTCCCGACACGATGTTAATAGTGGCTACTGGGGCGATGTGGGCGTGGCGCTCTCGACGCGGGCCTGCAGTCGGCCATCGGCCAGGCGCAGTTCGACGGTGGTCTGCGGCGGGGCTTTATGGATGCTGTCAATGAGATGGCCGTGTTCATCCGTAATGAGGGCGTAGCCACGTTGCAGCGGCTGTTCGGGGTCCAGTGCCTGCAGGCGCAAGGTCAGTTCACCCAATCGGCGTTGCTGGACGCTGAGCGTGCGTTCAGCCCAGTGATTCAGCCGGGTGCGGTACTGCATCAGGCGATCCTGCTGCCGTTCGAGTAGCGCCATAGGGCTACGCAGGCGAGCGCTAAAGCCATCGAGGCGCATACCGGCCTCGTTGATCTGGCGGGTGATGCGCTGAAGTAACCGATCCTGTTGCATGGTGAGCTGCGAGAGCAATCGGGTTTTATCCGGCGCGACCATTTCAGCCGCAGCGGTGGGGGTCGGGGCGCGCACATCGGCGGCGAGGTCGGCCAGGGTGGTGTCGGTTTCGTGGCCGACACCGCAGATGATGGGCAGGGTGCTGGCTGCTACCGCTTGCACTACGGCAGCTTCGTTAAAGCACCAGAGATCCTCAAGCGAGCCGCCTCCCCGGCAGAGCAGCAATACATCCGCAGCGGCATGGTGGTTGGCAGCTTCAATTGCGTTGACGATCTGAGCCGTGGCCTCGGCACCCTGCACCAGCGTCGGGTACAGGATCAGGCGGGCGTAGGGTGCCCGACGAGCCAGTGTGGTCATCACATCATGCAGGGCCGCTGCCTGTGGGCTAGTAATGATGCCGATGGTGTTAGGAAAGACCGGGAGTGCGCGTTTTCGGGCGGGGTCAAACAGACCGCTGGCTTCGAGACGGTTTTTAAGTTCCAGAAAACGTTCATAAAGCGTACCCAGACCGCCCTTAATCAGGGTATCGACGGTGAGCTGAAATTCACCGCGGGCCTCATATAGGGTCACCTGGGCCCGCGCACGAACCTTATCGCCCTGGCGGGGTTGCCAGCCTAATCGGGCGGCACGGGTGCGAAACAGGGCGCAGCGCACCTGGGCACCGGTATCCTTGAGGGTGAAATAGATATGGCCAGAGCTGGCAGCGGTCAGCTGGGCGATTTCACCTTCCACCCAGAGCGGCGGAAAGTGGGTTTCCAGCCGATGCCGGACCGCGGCATTGAGCGCCGACACAGTCAGCGTCGGGCCATCTTCCGCGGGGAGTGGGGGCAGGTTTTCGGTCAAATCCGGCATGGGTGTACTTTACCGTGCGCACCTATCTCCCGCCAGAAAAAACCTGCAAAAAAAGTGCCTGAACTGCTTGACAAGATGAAAGTTTCTCCACCACCTGCGTGAAACCCTCATGGGGGCGCGGTTTATTGCGTTGCACCACCGTGAAAACCCCGTCAAAGATATCTAACCTATTGATTAATAACAAAAATAGGAATTCGCCCCTTTTTTGAGCGGCGTAACATAAAAGCCGATTCTGACAGGACTTAAGGCACTTTATGACGGACTTTCCACAAAGTTATCCACGATTTTTGTGGATAACACCAAGTGTGGGATAACTCATTGATCTGTCGTTCCGCTTGCTCAATTTGGGGGGGGTGGATACACTCCCATTTTGTCTTTTCGCGGTAGAAATCACGTGTTTGCCATCATACAAGCAGCCGGCTGGCCGATCTGGCCTTTACTCTTGGCCTCGGTTATTGCCCTAGCATTGATTATCGAACGCCTTTATACACTACGCATGTCCAATGTGCTGCCGATAGGCTTGCTGCAATCGGTGCTGGCGACCTTGCGCAATGGCGGCTATGACGCTGCGCGGCTGCAGGCGCTGGAGGAGAGTTCCCCTTTGGGGCGCGTACTGGCTGCCGGTATCCGCAATCAGAATGCCAGCCGCGAGATCATGCGTGAAGCCATCGAAGAATCGGGCCGGATGGTGTATCACCAGCTAGAACGTTATCTGACCACCCTGGGCACCATCGCCTCGATTGCACCGCTGCTAGGCCTGTTGGGCACCCTGGTCGGCATGATCGAGATCTTCGGTTCGCAGGCACCGGGGTCGGGTAGCCCCGAGCAGCTGGCCCACGGTATTTCGATTGCGCTCTACAACACGGCATTCGGTTTGCTCATTGCGATTCCGGCGTTGATTTTCTGGCGGCACTTCCGGGCGCTGGTCGATGGCTACGTAGTGGATATGGAACAGCAGGCCGTCAAGCTGGTTGAAGTGATTCACGGCGATCGAAGCTAAGCGCCGGAGCGGAACGCATGAACTTCAGACGGGGTGCCGGGCGTGATGAGCCCGAAATCAACCTGATCCCATTTATTGATGTGTTGCTGGTCATCATTATCTTTCTGATGATGACGACGACTTACAGCAAGGTCTCGGGGATCGAGATCGATTTACCCACGGCCTCGGCAAGTAACCAGACTCCCCCGGACGATATCGTGGTGTCGGTGTCGGCGACAGGCGTTGTCGTGGTGGATGGTGAGCGGGTCAGCAAGCCGGGGATTGATTCGGTCGCGGCCGCGCTGCGGGACGCCGCTCAGAAGAAAGCGGCACTGGGTAAACAGGCCTCGGGTAAAAAGCCGGTAGTGTCGATCAATGCCGATGCCAAGGCCTCGCACCAGAGTGTGATCGATGTGATGCAGGCGGCGCACCAGGCGGATCTGTCGCAGATTGCCTTTGCGACCCGCAACCCTTAGCGTTCGCCGTTGATGAACCGCATTGTCTTATGAACCGCTTCGCCGCTGCGGTTGAGGCCAGCTGGTATGGCCAGGGCCGTTTGGCGCTGTCCATACGCGGTTTACTGAGACTCCTTTCCTGGTTGTATGCGGCGGTAACGGCACTGCGTCGTGCCTTTTACGACCTTGGTCTGTTGCCGCAGACCCGTTTGCCGGTCCCGGTGATCGTGGTGGGTAATCTCATCACTGGGGGAGCAGGCAAGACCCCGCTGACGCGGGCACTGGCGCAACAGTTACGGCATGAAGGCTGGCACCCGGGCATCATCAGTCGGGGTTATGGTCGTCAGGTACCCGGCGTGCGGGCGGTGTACCCGGGGGATGATCCGGCCCGGGTAGGGGACGAGCCCTTGCTTTACGCAGCCGATGGGTTCCCGGTCTATGTGGGTGAAAAACGTGTAGCAGCAGCCCAGGCCCTATTGGCCGCTCACCCCGAAGTGGATGTGCTGGTGGCCGATGATGGCTTACAGCACTATGCCCTGGCGCGGGATGTCGAGTTGGTCGTCTTTGATGAGCGGGGGCTGGGCAATGGCCGTCTGCTGCCGGCGGGCCCGCTGCGTGAAGAGCCGGAGCGCTTGCGTCGTCCGCAGGTACGGGCAGTGGTTTGGCAAGGCGGCGGAGGTGCTCAGGTTTTGTCCGAGAACAACGCGCCACAGCCCCCTGTGTTCGAGATGCGTCTGGTACCGGGTGATGTCTATACCCTTCAAGATCCGAAGCAGATCAGGTCATGGGCAGATTTTGCCGGGCAACCCGTGTATGCCGTCGCGGGGATCGGTCATCCGGAGCGTTTCTTCCGGATGTTGCGTGCTCACGGGCTGCATGTTGAAGCGCACCCGTATCCGGATCACTATGTTTTTACAGAGATGGATGTTGCGGGCTGGGGGAGTCCGGTGCTGATGACCGAGAAGGATGCAGTAAAATGCACCGGTCTAGCAGCGGCTCAGCACCGGGGTGGCGATATATTTGTCGTGCCGGTAACGGCGCAGTTGAATCCGCCGCTCCCACTGGATTGCTGGTTAAAGCGCGATGGTCGCGCGACTGATGGAGAAGCTTGAGATGGATCCGCGTTTACTGGAAATCCTGGTGTGCCCTGTATGCAAGGGCAAGCTCGAATTCGACAAGGCAGCACAGGAGCTGATCTGCACGCCCTGCCAGCTGGCCTATCCGGTGCGTGATGGCATCCCCATCATGATGCAGGATGAGGCTCGCCCACTGAACGGTAGCCAGAATTAATCCGGAGCGGGTGTGAGTTACGTGACCTTTCGCGTGGTGATTCCGGCCCGCCTTAAATCAACCCGGCTTCCCGATAAACCGCTGCTCGATCTCGGCGGTAAGCCCATGGTGGTGCGCGTCTGCGAACGGGCGCAGCGTTCGGGTGCCGATACCATTGTGGTGGCCACCGATAGCCGTGATGTCCGCGATGCGGTGCGCAGCGCCGGTTTTGAAGTCTGTATGACCCGTGAGGATCACCCCAGCGGCACCGATCGGATTGCCGAAGTCTGTGATCACTATGGCTGGGCCGATGAAACCGTGGTGGTGAACGTGCAGGGTGACGAACCCTTCCTGCCACCCGAACTGATCGATCAGGCGGCGCATCAGCTGGTGGATTCGGGGGCTGATATGGCCACCCTGGCGCATGCCATCCATGAGCCGGACGAAGTGTTTAATTCGAATATCTGCAAGGTGGTGCTCAAGGCCAACGCCGATGCGCTGTATTTCTCGCGGGCGCCGATTCCTTTTGCGCGTGATGCCTTTGCGCCGGCCTGGCAGCAGGGACAGTTTCCGTCATCGCTGCCTGGTGGCGATTACGCCTGTTACCGGCACATCGGACTGTATGCCTACCGCCGGCGCTTTCTGCGCGATTACGCGGGGCTGTCGCCCAGCCCGCTGGAATCGGTCGAGGCCCTGGAACAATTACGCGCCTTGTGGCATGGTTACCGAATCAGCGTGGCGCTGACTAATACGCTACCACCCGCCGGGGTCGATACCCCTGAAGATGCCGCCCGTGCTCAGCAGGTGTTTGCCGAGGGTTACGCTGCGCTGCGCATTGACCCCCCGTTGTAATTACCGTAAGTTTTTTGCAAGGTCGATATTTCACACTATCGAATTCTGATTTACTTCCATTATTAATCGAGGATACCGATGAAACTGATTCTGTTGGGCGCCCCGGGCGCAGGTAAAGGCACCCAGGCCAAGTACATTTGTGAAAAGTTCGGTATTCCCCAGATTTCTACCGGCGACATGCTGCGTGCCCAGGTCAAGGCCGGCACTGAGCTCGGTCTGGAAGCCAAGAAGCATATGGATTCGGGCGGTCTGGTGCCGGACGCTGTGATCATCGGCATGGTCAAGGAGCGCCTCAAGGAAGCCGATTGTAAGAACGGTTATCTGTTTGACGGCTTCCCGCGCACCATTCCGCAAGCCGAAGCCATGAAGGATGCGGGCGTGCCGCTCGATGTCGTGCTGGAAATCGACGTACCGGATCAGGACATCATCGACCGCATGGCCGGTCGCCGTGTGCACCTGGCCTCGGGCCGCACCTATCACATCCAGTACAACCCGCCCAA
>CAZRYZ010000072.1:0-5272 GCA_964604465.1 uncultured Dechloromonas sp.
GAGAAGGCCAAGCGCCTGGTCGAACACAAGAAGGATGTAGTCATCCTGCTGGATTCAATCACCCGCCTCGCCCGCGCCTACAATACGGTGCAGCCGGCCTCCGGCAAGGTGCTGTCCGGCGGTGTCGACGCCAATGCCCTGCAAAAGCCGAAGCGCTTCTTCGGTGCCGCCCGGAACATCGAAGAAGGTGGTTCGCTGACGATAATCGCCACCGCGCTGATCGATACCGGCAGCCGCATGGATGACGTGATCTACGAAGAATTCAAGGGTACCGGCAATATGGAGATCCACCTGGATCGCAAGATGTCGGAAAAACGCCTCTACCCGTCGATCAACGTCAACCGCTCGGGCACCCGTCGCGAAGAACTCCTCATTCCACAGGAAATCCTGCAAAAGATCTGGGTACTGCGCAAACTGCTCTACCCCATGGACGACATCGAGGCGATGGAATTCCTGCTCGACAAGGTTCGCTCGACTAAGAACAATGCCGAATTCTTCGACGCCATGCGTCGGGGATAGTTGCATTCACCCTAAAAATCAGCGATAATCATCGGCTTACGAGATCCGGCCACATCCGCCGGATCGGCATAACTCCCAAAGGAATTTCCCATGCGCTCTGGTATCCACCCCGAATACAACGACATCGAAGTCACCTGCTCCTGCGGTGAAAAGTTCACGACCAAGTCAACCATGGGCAAGCCCCTGCACGTTGAAGTGTGCTCGAACTGCCACCCGTTCTACACCGGCAAGCAGAAGATCGTCGATACCGCCGGTCGCGTCGAGAAGTTCCGTCAGAAATTCGGCGGCCTGCGCAAATCGGCCTAAGGCTTGGCTTCTGGCCAACAGACAAGGGCAGCTCCGGCTGCCCTTTGTTTTTTTGTATCATTGACACACCATGTCATTTCTTGACCTACGCCCCACGCCCCCCTCGGCACAACCCGATGCCCCGGTTCGCTGGAGCACCTATTCGCGCCAGCCCCTATTGATGGCCTGGCCTGTAGCGTTCTGCCTAATTGTGATCCTTCTGATACCGGGTCTGATCGGTCGGGATCCGTGGCGCGGTGATGATGCCGAACAGTTTGGTGTCATTGCCCAGCTTCTGGCAGGGGGCTCCTGGTTAACGCCGCTCTTCCAGCAGGAAGTCTGGAATCAATCGCCCCTTTACTACTGGGTCAACGCCCTGATTGCCTGGCCGTTCTCTCTGTTTCTCGCTTTGCCGGATGCCGCCCGCATCGGTAACCTGTTCTGGGTTGGCCTGAGTGTGTTCGCCCTCTACAAGGCGGCCAAAAACATGCTGGGCGCCGACAATGCCCAGGTGCTGCCTTTCCTGATGCTCGGGGCACCCGCAGTGATGCTAACCGCCCATGAGACCCAACCGGATCTGGCCATCATGGCGGGATACGCGGTCTTTTTCTGGGGCGTTAGCGCCTTCAATGGTGAGCGGTTCGCCCCCGGAGCCCTGCTGGCCGCGCTGGGCCTTAGCATCAGCCTGCTCGCCGGAGGCTTACTCCCCGTCATCCCCCTCGCCGTTGCCCTGATTGGGATCCTGCTTTTCAAGCCCTCGCTCAGGCTACATGCCTTAACCGCGTTGATACTGGGACTGGCTCTGGGAGGCTCCTGGGGTCTGACCGTCACCACGCTAGCAACATCAGCCGCTAATCTGGCACCCCAGAGCACTTCGGCAGCGCTGCTGCAAGCCTTGTGGCCCGTTGCGTCAATCCGTGCGCCACATGAAATACCCGGTCATCTTCTCGCCTTTATCAAACTTCTCGCCTGGGCCAGTTGGCCGGCATGGCCCATCGCTGCCTGGACACTCTGGCGGCGCCGGCTCACCTTCTGGCATCGCGAGAATCTGATTCCCCTGGCCGTCTTACTGGTCGCACTCGCCATCCAGGTACTCACGAGTGCCACGCGCCCATCGAAGAGCCTGATTCTACTGGTCCCGATCATCCTTCTGGCCACGGCCTCGGTAACACACCTCCGTCGCGGCGCGGCTAACCTGCTCGATGCGTTTACGCTCACGCTGTTCAGCATGACCGCCGCCTTTATCTGGCTGGGTTGGGCTGCCGTGCAATTCGGCTGGCCCGAATCCCTGGCACAAACGGTCACCCGACTGGAACCGGGATTCAAGGCGACCCTGACCGTAACCGCCCCAGCGCTAGCTTTTCTGCTCACGATCGGCTGGTTTGTCCTGATGCGTAATATCCCACGCTCACCCGTGCGTGGCATACAGCACTGGTTTACCGGCACGACGCTCATCTGGGCACTCGTTGTTGCCCTCTGGTCACCCTGGATCGACCACGGCATGAGCTTTACCCGCATGGGCCAGCAAATAGCGCGCCAGCTCGACACGGGGGGGTGTATCGCCACCTACCAGGTTAACGATGACGCCAGAGCCGCCCTAAGCTATCAGCTTCAACGAGAGTTCCCACGGACGCGCATCGCCGCATCCCGGAATTGTGCCTACCTGCTGGTCGAAACCCCCGGGCATCAGCCCGATCTGAACCTGCCACGCAGTTGGGATTCGGCGACCAAAGTCTGGAGCGGCCACCGCCGCGGTAACCGGGCCGAACGCTACACGCTGTACTTCCGACCCACTAACCCTCAGCCCTGAGGAAGTGCGTCCGGTAGTAGCGCAACTCGTCGATGGATTCGTGGATATCGGCCAACGCCGTATGGGCACCGGTCTTGTTGACCTTGGCCGACAGATCCGGACGCCAGCGTTTGCAAAGCTCCTTCACCGTACTCACATCCAGATTGCGATAATGGAACCAGTCCGTCAAAGCTGGCATATAACGCGCCATGAATCGCCGATCCTGGCAGATCGAATTGCCGCACATCGGGCTAACGCCTTTGGGAACCCACGCTTGCATGAACGCAATGGCTTCAGCCTCTACCGCCCGCATTTCCCGGTTTGATTCGCGGACCCGTTGTGTCAGCCCTGACGCACCATGGGTTCTGGTGTTCCAGTCATCCATGGCTGTCAACACGGTATCAGGCTGGTGTACGGCCCATGCAGGGGACTCGGCCACCACATTCAGATCTCCATCAGTCACCACCATGGCTAGTTCCAGAATGGTGTCTGAATCAGGATTCAAACCCGTCATTTCCATATCCAGCCAAACCAGCCGTCGTTGATCTACTGCCATGCTGCACGTCCTTCTGTGTAATGCTTTAAGATAGGCCACATTGTGTCACAAGCTTTAATTTACCTTCGGTCTCATGTCTGATAATTCCATCGCTTTCCTCGTATTCATCGCCCTCGTCGCCCTTAATGTCGGCATCAAGCTCTGGCTCAACTTTCGTCAGGCCAGTCATGTTGCGCGACACAGTGCCCTTGTTCCCGAAGCCTTCAGCGACACCATCACGCTGGAAGCGCATCAGAAGGCAGCTGCCTATACACTTGCCAAAACCCGTCTTGCCAACGCGGGGCTGGTAATCGACACCAGCTGGTTACTCATACTCACACTCGGTGGCGGTATCAATCTCATCTATGCCGTTGCAGCTGGCCTGACGGGGCAACCCACCGGTTTGCTCACGGGTCTCTGTTTTCTTCTGGGCCTGGGTGTGCTGTCTAGTGTCGTTGATCTACCACTAAGCCTCTATAAGCAGTTCATTCTTGAAGAACGCTTCGGCTTCAACCGCATGACCCCGGGTCTGTTTATCACGGACCTGCTGCGCAACGCACTTGTCAGCCTGGTTATTGCCCTACCCCTGCTCTCACTCATCCTCTGGTTGCTTGACCTGGCAACGCCACTCAGCTGGCTCTGGGCTTGGTTGGGATGGATGGTATTTAACGCACTGCTGCTGTTCATTTACCCCGTTGTGATTGCGCCACTGTTTAACAAATTCACCCCCATGCCCGAGAGTGAACACAAGCAGAAACTGGATGCACTTCTCACCCGTTGCGGATTCAGCGCCGCCGGCCTGTTTGTGATGGATGGCTCCAAACGCTCGGCGCATGCCAACGCCTACTTCACCGGCTTTGGCAACAATCGGCGCATCGTGCTCTTTGATACATTGTTGAACCAGCTCTCACCCGAACAGCTGGAAGCCGTGCTTGCCCATGAAATCGGCCATTACCAGCGCAAGCATCTACAAAAGCGCCTCGTGCTCATGGCCGGCGTATCGCTGGCCTTGTTATGGATACTCTTCCAGCTCCTCAATGCCCCCTGGTTCTATGCCGATCTGGGCGTGGACTATGCCAACCCGGCCACTGCTCTGGCATTGTTCAGCCTGACCATGCCGCTTTGCCTGTTACCGCTCACACCGTTGAGCAACGCCCTATCGCGCAAACATGAGTACGAGGCAGACGCCTACGCCGCCGAACACAGTCATGCACAACAACTCATCACCGCCCTGGTCACCCTGTATCGGGAAAACGCAGCGACGCTTACCCCGGATGCAATGTACTCCCTATTCCACGACTCGCACCCACCCGCAGCTTTGCGCGTGGGACACCTGGCACAGCTGAAGACATGACCACGGCCGCTTTCACCGCACGTGTGATCGCAAGCCACGGTCGCCACTATGTAGCAAGGGATACCAATGGCAAACTGTGGCACTGCATCGCACGCGGCAAAAAACGCGATGTTGCCGTCAACGATCTGGTGCATGTCACCGACCTAGGCAACTCCGGCGATGTCAGCCAGCCGCAGGCCGTCATTGAAGAGATCGACGCGCGCAAAAATCTATTTAAACGATCTGACCAGTTTAAAGAAAAGGCCATTGCTGCCAATGTGGACCAGGTCTGGTTCGTCGTGGCGACCGAACCCTCGTTCGACCCCGAGCTGCTCTCACGCTGTCAGGTCGCCTGCGCGGCGGAAGATATCGACTTCAGCATCATCCTGAACAAGGCTGACCTGAGCGACCTGTTGCCCCGCGCTGAAGCCCTGCTCGACCCCTTTTTACAGATTGGCATTCCGGTCATCCGCACCTCCACGCTGGATGGCCGTGGCCTCGACCGTTTGCGTGACCTGCTCGCGGATAAATCCACCGCGCTGACTGGCCAATCCGGCATGGGCAAATCGTCGCTGATCAATGCGCTGGTACCAAATGCCCAGGCCACCATTGGCGATATCTCCCGCTATCTGGATACAGGGCGTCATACGACAACGACCGTTCAGGCCTATCAACTGGATAACGACACCACCCTCATCGATGTACCGGGTCTACAGGTCTTCGGTCTATCCCACCTCAATGAAGAACAGATCCTGCTCGCCTTCCCGGAGTTTCGCCCGCACCTCGGTGACTGCCGCTTTCGCGACTGCCG
>CAZRYZ010000073.1:0-4732 GCA_964604465.1 uncultured Dechloromonas sp.
CGGATTTGCAATCCGGTGCTTTTCAGAAGGGGAAGACCAGGGGCAAGGGTGCTTCGTCCCATGTTATATTTGCTTCTATCCAATACTTTACATAATATAAATTATGCGCAAAACGGATAAGAAGGCGGGACGGCCCAGGGGTCTAGAAAGGCACCGGCGAATCAAAGACCATGGGCCGGCCGTCCAGTGGATGGCTAAACGATAAATGTCGTGCGTGCAGATACATCCTCGGTGCCATCACATAGACTTCTGGGGGCGCGTATAACGGATCCCCCAGAATCGGATGACCCAATGCCATCAGATGCAACCGCAATTGATGTGAGCGGCCTGTGAATGGTTCAAGGTCGACGCGGGTCCAGTTGGCTGCCTCGTTACGTTCCAACACCTTGTAATGCGTCAGCGAGGCCTTGCCGACTTCGAAATCAATTTTCTGGCGTGGTCGATTGGGCCAATCTGCAATAAGCGGAAAATCGATGCTTCCCTGGTCATCCGTCATCAGACCAGCAACAATCGCCTCGTAGCGCTTGTTAATCTGACGCTCCCGGAACGCCTTACTTAGGCCGCTACTCATCGGCTGTCCGCGAGCCAGCATCATGAGCCCCGACGTGGGTTCGTCCAAGCGGTGCACCACCACGGCGTCCGGGTAACGGGGTTGTAGTCTAGAGATCACGCTATCCCATTTTTCCGGTCGTCGACCCGGCTGCGACAACAGGCCCGGCGGTTTGCAGATCACCAGTAATTCGTCGTCAAGGTACAGGATCTGAGGCATGCGAGGTTTGGGGAGAAAGGGTTGGCGTCTATAATCAGGCGCCATGAAGAATGACTTAACAATGAGGCAGTGGCTGAGTCCGGCACTATGTTACACACTGGTGGTCACGGGTGCAGTCATGGCATTGGCCGTGGCACTTTATATGCAACATATCAAAGGCTTACAGCCATGCACGATGTGCATCATCCAGCGCTATGCTTTCGTAGTTATGGGGCTGAGCGCCCTTTTGGCGTTGATCACCCCTTGTCGAGCAATCCGCATCGTCATGGTGGCACTTGGTACGCTGGGTGCGATTGGCGGCATCGCTGCCGCCATCCGGAACCTCTGGGTTCTTAGCCATCCCGATATTCTCTGTGGCCGGGATCCGGTCGAAATGTTTCTGAACGGCCTACCGACCGCCCAATGGTTTCCCAAAGCGTTCGTCGCGCTGGGGTTGTGTTCGGACCCGATTCCTCCCCTCCTCGGCTTAGCCTTGCCTTGGTGGTCGCTGATCGGTCTGCTCGTTCTGGCCAGTTTGCTGGGGCTGTCCCTGCGGCGCCGCTGATGGTAACAAGGGAGTCGGCAAGGAACCCGAAGCATTGGTGGGTGTCGTCACGGGCTTATCCCAGCCGCCGCCCAGGGCTTTGACCAGGAGTACGCTGGCATTCAGCCGCTGCTGAGCAATCTGTATCGATTTCTGCTGGTTCGTTAGCGCCTGATTCACCGCCACTACCACGTCGGTGTAACCGGCAATCCCGGCCTGGTAACGATTCAAGGCAATGGTGACGCCTTTTTCCGACAAGTCTGCAGCCTCATCCTGGACCGAAGCAGCCTGTTCCAGGATGCGCAATGCGGCCAACTGCGTTTCTACTTCCTGTAATGCCGTAAGCACCGTCTGGCGGTAGGTAGCGACGTTTTCATCGTAAACACCGCGCGCCTGCTCCACATTGGCCGAGCGAGCACCAAAATCAAGCAGCGTCATCGCCAGGCTGGGCCCGATACCCCAGAACAGAAACGGCGCGGTAAACAGATTGCTGAAGCTGGTGCCATAGAATCCCACGTTATTACCCGGGAAACCCGATGGATTCAACGTCAGGCTCGGAAAAAACGCGGCCATCTGGTAGCCGATCTGGGCATTGGCCATCGCCATGCGCCGTTCCGCGCCGGCAATATCCGGTCGCCGCTCCAGAAGATCCGCCGGTAAACCCGCTGGCACCACCGGTACGGTGATATTGGCACGCCCCGGTAAGGGGTTGAAGGCGATCGTGAAGTCCGATGCCGGTTTGCCGACCAGAGTGGCAATAATCGCCTCCTGCGCAGCACGATCCCTGCCCACATCTATCAGCTGCGCCTCGACGCTCTTGTATTGCATCCCGGCGTTAATCAGATCCTGGCGGGCTTTAACGCCCACCTCAAAGGCATTGCGCGTAATATCAACCGAGCGCTTGTTCTGTTTGGTCGTGTGCTCGTAAAGCACCTTGAGCGAATCCAGCGAACGGATCGTGAAATAGGACTGTGCCAACTGCACCTGCATCGAGAGCTTGGCATTCTCGACATCAGCCACACTGGCGACGAGGCTGGCATCTTTCGATTCGACATTGCGGCGTAACTTGCCCCAGATATCCGAATCCCAGTTCAGCCCCAGCTGGAAGTTCACCATATTGGTGAGCGCCCCATCATTGAGGGTGCCATCCGGGTTCACCAGATTGGAGGTGCCCGTGCCCGAAGCACTCCGGCCACCCTGCCCCCCGGCCGTCAATGAAGGATAGCGTGCTGCATTAGCACCGCTCATCAGCGCCTGTGCCTGGCGAACCCGCGCAACATAAATGGCCACGTTCTGGTTATTGAGGGCCACCTCGGCCATCAGGCGATCAAGCACCGGGTCGCGATAGATCTTCCACCACTCGCCCTTGGCCACATCGTCTACCGGCTCGGCAATCTTCCAGTCGGGGGTGGGCTTGAATGCCTCGGCCATCGGCGCGTCAGGGCGCTTGTAATCAGGGCCGACATTGCAGCCTGACAGCGCGGTCATGACGGCGCAGGCAACAATGAGTAAGCGGTTGTTTTTCATGTTGTTAACTTACCATCGTTCAAAACTTGCATCAAATCGATGCGGGGCTTGCGGGTGAAACGATCCAGCAGCAGATACACCACCGGAGTTGTATAGAGCGTGAGCAGCTGGCTGAGGATCAGGCCACCGACAATGGCGATCCCCAGAGGCTGGCGCAGCTCTGCCCCATCACCCTGTCCGATAGCCAGGGGAATCGCGCCAAAGAGCGCCGCCATGGTGGTCATCAGAATCGGCCGGAAGCGCAACAGGCAGGCCTGGTGAATCGCCTCACGAGCCGAGGCGCCCGCCCGCTGTGCCGTGATGGCAAAGTCCACCATCATGATCGCGTTCTTCTTGACGATCCCGATGAGTAGCACGACGCCAATCAGCGCAATCACGCTGAATTCGACCCCGGTCGCCAGCAAGGCCAGCAAGGCACCGACCCCGGCCGATGGCAAGGTGGAGAGAATCGTCAGGGGGTGTATCAGGCTCTCGTAGAGGATACCAAGCACGATATAAACTGCCACGATGGCGGCCAGAATCAGCAGGGGCTGGGATTTGAGCGACTCCTGGAAGGCCTTGGCGTTACCGGCAAACTTACCGCGGATCGAACTGGGCACAGCCAGCTTCTGCATGGCGGCGTTGACGGCGTCGGCTGCATCCGACATCGATGCCCCGATGGGTAGATTGAAGGAAATGGTCGCCGCGACAAAGGCCCCCTCGTGGTTCACCTGCAAAGGGGTTTTGGTCTGCTCGATGGTGGCAAATTCAGAGAAAGGCACCTGCTTTCCGGTGGCGGTCGTTACAAAAATCCGCTGTAGGCTATCCGGTGTCTCGGTGTAGGCCGTTTCGGCATCGAGGACCACCCGGTACTGATTCATTGGGCGGTAAATGGTGGAGACCTGACGCTGACCGAAATAATTATTAAGCGCGGCATCAATCATCTTGGGCGTCACGCCCAGCTGGAATGCGCGATCACGATTGATGTCCAGCGTCATCTGCAGGCCCTTCTCCTGCTGATCCGTATTCACATCCACCAGCATGGGTGACTTCATCAATTCGGCCCGAATTCTCGGTTCCCACTCCCGCAGTTGTTCCAGATCATCACTTTGCAGGGTGTACTGGAACTGGGCATTACTCAAGCGACCGCCAATCCGGACATCTTGAATGGGGATGAGAAACAGGCTAGCACCTGCCACCTGAGACAACTGGGGACGTAAGCGCGCGACAATCGCATCGGCAGACGCCTTGCGCTCTTTCAGCGGCTTGAGGGACATGAACATGATGCCGGAGTTACGCTGGGCATTGCCGGTAAATCCAGAAACGTAATGAATAGCCGGATCCTTCTGGATGATGCTCATGAAGGTCGCCAGCTTCTCCCGCATGGCTGTAAACGAAATCGACTGATCGGCCTGGATGAAACCGACGATGCGGCCGTTGTCCTGCTGCGGAAAGAAACCTTTAGGAACAATACGATACAGATATATATTAACCAGGATTGTTACGATCAGAGCGGCAAATGTGATCCGTTTGTGATCCAGCGCCCAACCGATGGAGGCCGCGTAACCGCGGTAACAGCGATCAAAAAATTCCTGGCTATAGGACTTCACAATGCCGATCCCGTGTCCGATGGAACGCAGCACCTTCACCGCCATGTCAAAGATACGATGGACGAAACCGCCCAGTCCTGACAGCCGCCCCCGGATCCTCTGATGCAGAGATCGTTTTTCCGAGGGATCCTGATGGTGATCCTTGAGCAGGATGTCACACATCATCGGCGTGGCCGTTAACGAGATGACCATCGAGATCAGAATGGACACAGACAGGGTGACCGCGAACTCCCGGAATAGGCGCCCCAGCATCCCGCCCATCAGAAGAATGGGTAAAAAGACGGCAATCAGCGAGAGGGAGATCGAGATAACGGTAAAGCTGAC
>CAZRYZ010000074.1:0-4644 GCA_964604465.1 uncultured Dechloromonas sp.
ACTGGCTTGACCAGGTAATCCACGGCGCCCTGTCGCAAACCCCAGACCTTATCGGTATCCTGCCCCTTGGCCGAAATCAGAATGATGGGGGTACGGGCGAGACGTTCGTTTTCGCTGCGCGTTAACGCCCGGGTCGCCTGGTAACCGTTCAGACCTGGCATCACGACTTCCATCAGAATCAGATCTGGGAAGTCCCGCTGGGCGATTTGCACCCCTTCATCACCATCCGCGGCAACGATCACCTGATAACCCGCGCCAGTCAGGGTGTTGACGATCTGCGCCCGCTCCACCGGAGAGGGTTCTACCACCAGTATCGTCTGAATGCTCACCCTGGGCTCCGGTCTGGTTCGAGTCGATCAGAGTTCGATCATCTCGAAGTCTTCCTTGCGCAGACCGCACTCCGGACAGACCCAGTTCATCGGCACATCGGCCCAGACAGTACCCGGCGCGATGCCATCCTCAGGCAAACCGGCCTCTTCGTCATAAATAAACCCGCAACCCAGACACATCCAGGACTTGAACGACTGACCACTCATGACAAAACCTTCAGTAAGAAGTAGATAGGCAGATTGATACAATATGACCATCCTACCCGAAGCGAAGGCCCGCTGTCATCCCGTTGTCATCCTTTCCACAACGTTTTTGCAGATTCGCTGGCCTGTGCCCCACGGCGGTGCTGATTTGACCTTCTTTCATCTCTTTTGACCCACTCTTTGCCTAAAGCTTCAAACCCAACGCCGTGCTGACCCCGTTTGCCTTCCCCGCCCCCCTCTATGTCATTACGCCGGATATTCCTGACCGGGCGCTGTGGCTGGCGCTGGTCACGGCAGCCCTGGATGCTGGCGCCCCGCTGATCCAGTACCGCGACAAAATCAGCGCCATGCCGGAAAAACTATACCGCGCCCGCACCCTCGTCAGCCTCTGTCACCAGCATGGCGCCCGCCTGATCATCAACGATGATGTGGTGCTGGCCGTTGCCTGTGGTGCTGATGGCGTCCACCTGGGCGGCGAGGATGGCAGCATCCGCGATGCGCGCCGGCTGCTCCCTCCCAGCATGCTCATTGGCGCTTCCTGTTACAACGATCTTGCCCTGGCGCAACAGGCGCTGGCTGAGGGTGCGAGCTACGTGGCCTTCGGTGCCTGTTTTGACTCCCCCACCAAACCGGCGGCCCGTCGTGTATCGCCCGGGCAACTTGGTGCCTTCCGCAAGGCGCTCGGCCCCTCGGTACCCATCTGTGGCATTGGTGGCATCACGCGGGAGAATGTCGCGCAACTAGACGGCAAGGTCAATGCGATCGCCCTGATTTCCGAGCTCTTTGGCTCCCCCCAAAATCTGGCCACCCCCGAGTCTGTGGGCCAGCTTGTTCGGCACTTTGTTGCCGAACCCCTCGCCGCCTGATTTCTGACCATCACTCTTCTGAGCCCTCATCATGACCAGCCGTAATGAACAACTCTTCGCCGAAGCCCAACGCCACATTCCCGGCGGTGTGAACTCGCCCGTCCGCGCCTTCCGCGGCGTCGGTGGCACACCGCGCTTCTTTGCCTCAGGCAAGGGCCCACGCGTGACGGATGCGGACGGCAAAGTCTATGTCGACTACGTCGGCTCCTGGGGGCCGCTGATTCTGGGTCATGCCGATCCGGACGTACTGGAAGCCGTGCAGACCACCGCCGCCCGCGGTCTGACCTTTGGCGCACCGACCGGTGCCGAAGTCGAGATGGCAGACCTGCTCTGCGAGATGCTGCCCTCGCTGGAGATGGTGCGCCTCGTGTCATCGGGCACTGAAGCCACCATGAGCGCGATCCGCCTGGCGCGGGGCTTTACCGGTCGCGATCTGATCATCAAGTTTGAGGGCTGCTACCACGGCCATGCCGATAGCCTACTCGTCAAAGCCGGCTCGGGTCTCCTCACCTTTGGCAACCCGTCATCGGGCGGCGTGCCAGCCGATGTAGCTGCGCATACGCTGGTGCTGCCGTACAACGATATTGCCGCCTTCAACGAAGCCATTGAGAAATATGCCGATAAGCTGGCCGCCGTCATTGTGGAGCCTATCGCCGGCAATATGAATCTCGTCGATCCGGGTAAGGCCTTCCTGCAGGCGCTGCGAGATGGCTGTACCCGCGTTGGTGCTGTGCTAATCTTTGATGAAGTGATGACGGGCTTTCGCGTTGGCCTGCAAGGTGTACAAGGCCACTACGGCATCACACCGGACCTCACCACCCTGGGCAAAATTGTCGGTGGCGGCATGCCACTAGCCGCCTTTGGGGGGCGCAAAGATATCCTCACCTGCCTGGCACCGCTGGGCCCGGTGTACCAGGCCGGCACCCTGTCGGGCAACCCGGTCGCCGTGGCAGCAGGACTAACCACCCTGAAAAAACTGCGCGCACCGGGCTTCTACGAATCGTTGGCTCAGCGCACCCGCCAGCTCACCGACGGCCTCACTGCTGCCGCCCGCAAGCACGGCATCACATTCTCGGCACAATCAGTCGGCGGTATGTTTGGCCTCTATTTCCGTGAAACACCACCAACCAGTTATGCCGAAGTCATGGAAGCCGACAGCGCCCGCTTCAACCGCTTCTTTCACGCCATGCTGGACGTGGCCGGCGAAGGTCATTATTTCGCTCCCTCGGCCTTTGAAGCCGGTTTTGTCAGTGCCACCCACTCGGCGGCCGACATTGCACAGACCATCGCAGCGGCCGACCAGGTGTTTGCCAGCCTGGCATAACACCCTGACTTGCAGTCGGCGGAGTTTTCCTTTAATTTCAGTCTTCTGCGTAGCCGGGCGATCTCGGCTGCTTTCTGATCGTTAGGGGTGCCCGCAATTTGGGCTGAGAGAGACCCTTGGCACCTGATCCGGTTTGTACCGGCGTAGGGAAACGAATGATTCTTGATCTGATGACCGCCATTGCCACACCCGATCCGCGCCAGTCTGGCAAAGACAGCGAGGGCTTGGGCAAGATGCGTCGTCTCTTCATCGGCGAACCGCCGAAAGTGTTATCCATCGCCGGCGTAGACCCGAGCGGTGGTGCCGGCCTGCTCGCCGACATCAAAACTTTCACGGCACTTGGCGCTTATGGGTGTGGCGTGGTGGCCGGGCTGACGGCGCAAAGCACGCAAGGCGTCACCGCCGTGCAACTGCCCTCAGCAGAATTCGTGGGCACACAGATCGATACCTTGCTCGCCGATGTTGAGATCACTGCCGTGAAGACAGGCATGCTCGGCCAGGCCGCGAATGTACAGGTGGTTGCAGAAAAGTTAGCAAAGCACGGGCAAGACAATCTGGTGCTCGACCCAGTGATGATTGCCAAGAGTGGTGATGCGTTGTTGAATAAAGAAGCCACCGGCTTGCTACGCGATGCGTTGATTCCGCTGGCCCGCGTGCTCACGCCCAATCTGCCGGAAGCGGGTGCGCTGCTCGACGAACGCAGCCCGGAAACCCCGAAGGAAATGACGCGCACCTGTGAACGTCTTCACAAACTCCTGCGTCAGGAAAACAATCGCTGGATTCTGCTCAAGGGCGGTCATCTGCCGGGTGGAGAACTGATCGATCTACTTTACGACGGCGACCGCATGATTGAGCTACGTGCCGAGCGTTTCGACACACGCCACACGCACGGCACTGGCTGCGCGTTGTCTGCGGCGATTACGGCACTCATCCCGCAGCACGAAGATATTCCCACTGCCGTTGCTCGTGCACACGCCTGGCTACAACAGGCCATTCGCCGTGCCGAAGAATTACAGATTAGTCGTACGCCGCAAACCGGCCACGGCCCCGTTCACCATACACATGCTTTGTGTCTCACCGCATAATCAATCAACAGAGAAAAACCCCAAGGAAACATCATGAATGCCAAACAACCTTTCGTTGCGAATCAGGCTCACGTTGACGAAGCCGCCATCGCCCCACTACCGAATTCCCGCAAGGTCTATATCGAAGGCTCACGTCCGGATATCCAGGTCCCCATGCGCGAGATTTCGCAATCGGACACCCCCACTGCTATGGGTGGCGAAAAGAACCCCCCAATCTATGTATACGACTGCTCGGGCCCCTATACCGACCCGGCCGCCAAGATCGATATCCGCGCCGGCTTACCTGCACTGCGCCAAAAATGGATCGAAGAGCGCGGTGATACGGAAGTGTTGAGCGGCCTAACGTCGGAATTTGGCCGCGAGCGGGCTGCCGATAAAGCGCTGGATGAGCTACGCTTCCCTGGGCTGCACCGCGCACCACGCCGTGCCAAAGCGGGCAAGAACGTCACGCAGATGCACTACGCGCGCCAAGGCATCATCACGCCAGAGATGGAATACATTGCCATTCGTGAAAACCTGCAACGCGAGCAGTATCTGGCCAACCTGAAGAACAGCGGCCCACAAGGCGAACGCCTGGCCAAGCTACTCGGCCGCCAGCACCCGGGTCAGAACTTTGGCGCTTCAATTCCGCCGGTCATTACGCCTGAATTTGTGCGTGACGAGGTCGCCCGCGGTCGCGCCATCATTCCCAACAACATCAATCACCCGGAAAGTGAACCGATGATCATCGGCCGCAACTTCCTGGTGAAGATCAACGCCAACATCGGTAACTCGGCACTCGGTTCGTCGATCAGCGAAGAAGTCGACAAGATGACCTGGTCGATCCGCTGGGGTGG
>CAZRYZ010000075.1:0-4494 GCA_964604465.1 uncultured Dechloromonas sp.
GCTCGCCGGCCTGCCAGGTCGGCCAGACCAGGTTGCCGGCCATGCCGACTTTACCGGGGAAGCCCATGAGCTTGGCCATGGCATCCAGCGGTGCGCTTGCACGTGGCTGGAAGAGCGCCAGAAGGTCCATGAGGTCGGTATGCCGGCTGTGGTAACGACTGACATAGTTGTTCCATTTAAATTCACGTGAGTCGTTGAAATCACCCTCACCCTGATCCCAATAGCGTGGGGCACTCACGCCATGCATAAGCCCCCGGTAATGCAGTACGGGCAGGTCGAAACCGCCGCCATTCCAGGAGACCAGCGTGGGGGTTAGTCGTTCTAGCCCATCAAAGAAGCGCTGGATGATCGCCGCTTCATCAAGTTCTGGCGCCGATAGCGAAAATACCTTGAAACCAGCGTCACTGCGGAACGCGCAGGAGATGGTGACGATGCGGTGCAGATAATGCGGCAGGAAGTCGTTTCCGGTCTGGGCGCGACGCTGCTGGAAGGCCAGTTCGACCACTTCATCATCTGACAGCTCAGCGGGTAATTCGTTGAGCGTTCTCAGCCCGGCAACATCCGGAATGGTTTCGATATCAAAGACGAGTATGGGCACCATAGAGTTGACTCAAAGGGTTATTCCGGAAACACGCCGGTTGAGAGGTAGCGATCACCCCGGTCACAGACAATGGTTACCACCGTGGCATTAGGGTGCGCGCTGGCGACCTCCATGGCGACATGCATGGCCCCGCCGGAAGAAATACCGGCGAAGATACCTTCTTCCGCCGCCAGGCGGCGCGTCATGGCTTCGGCTTCGGCCTGTCCCACATAGATGAGTTCATCAACGCGGGATTTGTCGTAGATTTTGGGGAGGTAGGCCTCTGGCCACTTACGGATACCCGGTATCTGGGCGCCTTCTTTAGGCTGAACCCCGATGATGCGGATACCGGGATTCTGTTCCTTGAGGAAACGCGATACCCCCATGATCGTGCCGGTGGTGCCCATGCTGGAGACAAAATGCGTGATCTGGCCGGCGGTATCGCGCCAGATTTCCGGGCCTGTTGCTTCATAGTGGGCCACCGGGTTGTCGGGGTTGGCAAACTGATCCAGCACCACGCCTTTGCCTTCGGCGACCATGCGGTTGGCTACATCACGCGCCAGTTCCATGCTGCCGCTCACGGGAGTGAGCACCAGCTCGGCCCCGAAGGCCTTCATGGTCTGCCGGCGTTCAACGGTCTGGTTCTCGGGCATGACGAGAATCATCTTATAACCGCGCATGGCGGCTGCCATGGCCAGTGCTATGCCGGTGTTGCCCGAGGTGGCTTCAATCAGAGTATCACCGGGCTTGATACGGCCGCGCGCCTCGGCATGCAAGATCATCGAGAGTGCAGGACGATCCTTGACCGAGCCGGCTGGGTTGTTACCCTCGAGCTTGGCCAGCACCACACTGTTAGCTGCTGAGAGTGCTGCCGCGCCGATGCGCTGAATGCGCACGAGCGGTGTGTTGCCGACGGTGTCGGCCAGCGTCTTATAGTTGGGGCGGGTGGTCATGGAGCCACTCGACATATTTGCCTACGCCCTGCTCCACGGTGTGGAAGCCTGCTTCGTACCCCGCCTCACGCAGGTGGGTCAGGTCAGCCTGGGTATAGGCCTGGTACTTGCCTTTGAGTGCTTCAGGGAATGGCACATACTCGATCAGACCCTGGCTCACCAGCTGATTCAGCGAGAGCTCACTCTCGCCCTTCAGGCGACGGCAGGTATTCACGGTTGCCGCAGCCACATCATTAAAGCTCTGCGCCTTGCCCGAACCAAGATTGAAGATTCCTGAAACATGGGGGTTCTCAAGGAACCACAGGTTCACGCGAACCAGGTCGTCTACAAAGACGAAGTCGCGCTGCTGCCCACCATTGGGGTAGCCATGCGAGCCTTCGAAGAGTTTGACCTTGCCGTCATTCTGGAACTGGTTGAAGTTATGGAAGGCCACCGAGGCCATGCGCCCCTTATGCGATTCCCGCGGGCCATAGACGTTGAAATAGCGGAAGCCGGCAATCTGCGCTCCGCTATCGTGCAGGCGCCGGCGCACGATCTGGTCAAACAGCAGTTTCGAGTAGCCATAGACGTTAAGCGGTGCCTCGCAACCAGGTTCTTCGCGGAATTCGGTACTGCCCCCGTAAGTCGCAGCGCTGGAGGCATAAAGCATGGGCACATCCTGATCCTGAGCCCAGTTGAGCAGATCTACCGAGTAGCGGTAGTTGTTCTCCATCATGTAATGCCCGTCGTGCTCCATCGTGTCGGAGCAGGCACCCTGATGCAGAATGGCATCGATCTCGCCATCAAAGTCACCAGCCTGCAGACGCGGCAGAAAGTCACGCTTGTCAAAGTAATCGCTGATCTGGCAATCGACCAGGTTATGAAACTTGGCGGCATTGGTCAGGTTATCGACCGCAATGATGTCGGTGATACCACGCTCATTGAGCGCCTTGACGATATTGGCGCCTATAAATCCTGCAGCACCGGTAACGAGGACAGACATAGGGTTCTCCGATAAATTTCTGGTCGTTTAAACGGCCTGTTGCAGCTCGTCGCGGGTGACTACCGCTGTTCCCAGCTTACCGACTACAATGCTCGCCGCCAGGTTGGCAATGCGGACCGCCTCCGGATAATCAGCCCCGCTGGCCAGCATGAGGGCCAGGGTGGCAATGACCGTATCTCCGGCGCCCGAGACATCAAAGACCTCTTTGGCGATGGCCGGCTGGTTGACCACGTTGCCGGGGCGGAACAGGGTCATGCCCTCTTCACTCCGGGTCAGCAACAGTGCTTCGAGTTTGAGCTGTTCCCGCAGCGCATCGGCTTTGGCCTTGAGATCCGATTCATCGGCCCATTTGCCCACCACCTCACGCAGCTCAGACCGGTTCGGCGTGAGCAGACTGGCACCGGCATAACGTGCATAATCATCGCCCTTCGGGTCGACCAGGACGCGTTTGCCGGCCTTCTTAGCCAGTTCGATCATGCGGGTGATGTGTGTCAGACCGCCCTTACCGTAATCGGAGAGGATGACCAGATCATGTTCGGCAAGCTGACGCTCAAAGTCGGCCAACTTGGCCTCCAGCACTTCGTGCGAGGGCGCTGTTTCAAAATCGATACGCAGCAATTGTTGCTGGCGACCCAGCACACGCAGTTTGACGGTGGTCCGAATGTTGGCATCGTCGTGCAGGCCTGTAGCGACTCCCGCTTCTTCCAACAGGCCTCGTAGTGTTTGTCCGGCCTCGTCCGTTCCGACCACCGAAAGGAGCGATACCTGACCACCCAGCGCCACGATGTTACGAGCGACGTTCGCAGCGCCACCGGGACGAACCTCTTCTTTGCTGACGTGCACCACGGGCACCGGGGCCTCGGGCGAGATGCGTGAAACTTCGCCAAACCAGTAACGGTCTAGCATCACATCACCAACAACAAGCAGGCGGGTTTTTGAGAAATCGATCGTGGTCATGGTGGAGGTCACTTTTCAGTTAATTCGCTGCCCATTCATCCAGTACACGGGCAACGCCATCTTCCCATTTGGGTAGTTTAAGGGCAAAGCTACGCTCGAGCAGCTGCGAATTCAAACGGGAATTCTTTGGTCGCTTTGCCGGCAGTGGATATTCGGTAGCAGGAATCGGCTTTAGGCCATCGATGGCCAGCGCCAGCGGTTGACCCTGTGTTTGACGCACTTCGCGGGCGCGCTCAATCACAAAACGGGCATAGCCATACCAGCTGGTTTCACCGGAAGCGGCCAGATGGTAGGTGCCACCGGGTGCCCGGCCGGACAACACATCCCGTAGGGCATGAGCCGTGACATCAGCAATCAGCTCCGCCGAGGTCGGGGCGCCAATCTGGTCGTCAATCACATTAAGCGTTGATCGTTCCGCGGCAAGGCGCAAGATCGTCCGGGCGAAGTTACCGCCGCGCGTACCAAACACCCAGCTGGTTCGGAAAATGAGATGCCGGCACAACGCATCGCGAATCCGGTTCTCACCATCGAGCTTGGTCTGGCCATACACACTGAGCGGGTTCGTGATGTCGTCTTCAACATAAGCTTCAGGCTTCGTGCCGTCGAAGATGTAATCGGTGGAGTAATGCACCAGCAGCGAACCCATTTCACGGGCATACAGCGCGAGCTCGGCCACGGCGTCGGTGTTGATTCGACGGGCCAGCGTCTGATCGGTCTCGGCCTGATCAACCGCGGTATAGGCTGCGGCGTTGACGATGACTTCAGGCTCATGGGTTTCCAGGGCTGCCTGAATCTGCGCAGGGTCCGCCAGATCGCATTCAGCACGGTTGAGCGCTGTGAGTAGCCCCAACGGTGCCAGAGCACGCTGCAGCTCCCAGCCGACCTGGCCGTCTTTACCGAGCAGAAGGATCTTTTTGTAGAAGCCCATAATCTGGCTCAGGCATCTTCCGTGGCGTAGTGCACTTCAACCCACTCGCGATACTCGCCGCTGGTCACGTGCTCGACCCACTCCTGGTGATCCA
>CAZRYZ010000076.1:0-4148 GCA_964604465.1 uncultured Dechloromonas sp.
AACCAAAACCCTTTGCGTCATTGAACCACTTGACGGTACCTAATGCCATTTTACTGCTTCCTTCTGGTCGTACTGACCTCTTAAACTATTTCAGAACGTAGCACACGGGGTGCGCCCACACTCCTCCCTGTACCGGATTTCCGGTATTTGCCTTTTTTACGCGATGTTTCAAGCATCGTCAACCAGTTTTGAGAAAATATTTATGCTGCACTGCACGTGCTATCTCACGAATTCCACAGGCTTTTTAGGCTGCCCATTGAAGAAACGCCCCAGACCCCTTACATTCACACCATGCCCAGTCATCGTAAAACCCAGGAAGGCACTGCAGTCCTCGAGCGGGAAGACACCACTGTTCGTCCGCCCCCGCTTTACCAGGTGCTGCTGCTTAACGACGACTTTACGCCCATGGATTTCGTCGTTCACGTGCTCACGATGATCTTCAGGATGGACTTTGAGCGCGCCACACGTATCATGCTTGAGGTCCACAATGAAGGCCGCGGTATCTGTGGCATCTTTACCCGCGATATCGCCGCCAGCAAGGTGGAACAGGTTGCCAATCTGGCCCGGGAGCATCAGCACCCGTTGGTCTGTGTGATGGAGGAAGCCCCATGATTGCCCAGGAACTCGAAGTCAGCCTGCACTCGGCCTTTGTCGATGCCCGACAGAAGCGTCATGAATTCATTACCGTCGAGCATCTTTTGCTGGCGTTGATTGACAATCCCACCGCCTCGGAAGCGCTGCGCGCCTGTGGTGCCCAGCTTGAGGCGCTGCGTCTCGAACTGACGCGTTTTGTTGAAGAACATACCCCGGTCGTGGATGAGGGCGCCGAGGTCGAAACACAACCGACTCTGGGTTTCCAGCGCGTCATTCAGCGGGCCATCCTCCATGTGCAGTCCTCCGGCAAAAAAGAGGTCACCGGGGCCAACGTCCTCGTCGCCATCTTTGGCGAAAAGGATTCCCATGCCGTGTATTTCCTGCAGAAACAGAACATCTCGCGTCTAGACCTCGTTAACTACATCTCACACGGCATCGCTAAGGTACCGCGTGACAGCGCCAAGAGCCAGGGCGAAGACGGGGAATCCGACAAGAGCGATAAGGCGCAAAACAGTCCACTCGACCAATACACCGTCAACCTGAATACCCTGGCGCAGCAGGGCAAGATCGACCCTCTGATCGGTCGCGACCGCGAGCTCGAGCGCGTGGTACAGATTCTCTGCCGCCGCCGCAAGAACAACCCACTGCTGGTCGGTGAAGCCGGTGTTGGCAAAACGGCGATTGCCGAAGGACTCGCCCGCCGCATTGTCGACAACGATGTTCCCGATGTCCTTACTGATGCCACCGTCTATTCGCTCGATATGGGCGCCCTTCTGGCGGGCACCAAATACCGGGGCGATTTCGAGCAGCGCCTTAAAGGGGTCCTCAAGGCACTGAAAGAGAATCCTCACGCCATCCTGTTCATTGACGAAATTCATACCCTGATTGGCGCCGGTTCTGCTTCAGGTGGGACGCTCGATGCGTCGAACCTCCTCAAACCCGCCCTGGCGAACGGTCAGTTGCGTTGCATTGGCGCCACGACCTTCGTCGAATATCGGGGGATCTTCGAAAAGGACTCGGCCCTTTCGCGGCGCTTCCAGAAAGTCGATGTCAACGAACCTTCGGTGGCTGAAACCATTGAAATCCTCAAGGGCTTGAAGTCGCGCTTCGAGGCGCATCACAGCATCAAGTACACGGCGTCGGCCCTTTCCACGGCAGCCGAACTGGCCGCGCGCCACATTACGGATCGCCATCTACCGGATAAAGCGATCGACGTCATCGACGAGGCCGGTGCCGCCCAGCGAATCCTCCCCAAGAGCAAACAGAAAAAGGTGGTTGGCAAACACGAGATCGAGGACATCGTGTCGCGGATTGCGCGCATCCCACCTTCGCACGTTTCCAACGATGACAAGCGGGCTTTGAAGAATCTGGATCGTGACCTCAAGGCCGTGGTCTTTGGCCAGGATAACGCGATTGACGCCCTCGCCCGCGCCATCAAGATGGCTCGCTCAGGCTTGGGCCACCCTGGCAAACCCATTGGCGCCTTCCTGTTTTCCGGGCCAACCGGGGTCGGCAAGACCGAAGTCGCCAAACAGCTGGCTTACTGCCTTGGGATTGAATTGCTGCGCTTCGATATGTCGGAATACATGGAGCGCCACGCCGTCTCACGTCTGATCGGTGCACCTCCGGGATATGTCGGCTTCGAACAGGGTGGATTGCTGACCGAGGCTATCAACAAGAAGCCTTATTGCGTGCTGCTACTCGACGAGATCGAAAAGGCGCATCCGGACATCTACAACGTCCTGCTGCAGGTCATGGATCACGGCACGCTGACCGACAACAACGGTCGCAAAGCCGATTTTCGTAACGTCGTGATCATCCTCACCACCAACGCAGGCCAGGAAACTCTGAACAAGTCGGTCATGGGCTTTACCGCCAAGAAACAAGTCGGCGATGAAATGGAAGAGATTAAGCGGGTATTCACTCCGGAATTCCGCAACCGGCTCGACTCGGTGATTTCATTCAAGCCCCTGGATCACGAAGTGATCCTGCGAGTCGTCGACAAGTTCCTCATGCAACTAGAGGAACAGCTGCATGAGAAGAAGGTCGAGGTCACCTTCTCCGAAGCCCTCAAGGAATATCTGGCTGATAACGGGTTTGATCCGCTCATGGGGGCACGTCCAATGGCCCGCCTGATTCAGGACACCATTCGTGCCGCTCTGGCCGATGAGTTGCTATTTGGCCAGTTGGCGCATGGTGGCCACGTCACCGTCGACATCGACAAAGACGGAAAAGTCCAACTGCAATTTGCCGATAACCGGAATAAAGACGCGCAGGATCGCGAACCAGTTTCCGCGTGACGATCATACCGAGACCGACTCACCTTCAATAGCCGGAGCCATCCGGTAATCCACTGACGACCCTTGGAAATTTCATGACTGCCTTACTTACAACGGATCTTCTCGACAACAATGAACCCCTCATTCAAAACGAATCGCTGCGTATCATCGCGCCGATGTTTCAGTGTTATGGCGGCAAGACGTCATTTGCTGGCCAGGCCGTGACGCTCAAGCTTTTTGAAGATAATTCACTGGTTCGGACGGTGCTCGGTGAGACCGGTTCAGGGAAAGTCCTCGTTATCGACGGGGGTGGCAGCCTCCGTTGCGCACTTCTCGGCGATCAGCTGGCTGAGCTTGCCGTCAAGAATGGCTGGGAGGGCGTGGTTGTTTATGGCTGCATCCGCGATAGCGCGGCCATCAATGCGCTACCGCTTGGTGTCCGGGCACTGAATACGCACCCCCTCAAGACCGTCAAGAAAAACGTGGGTGAACGCGATGTTCCCGTGAGTTTTGGGGGCGTCACGATTAAACCCGGTGAATGGGTGTGCGCCGATGAGGACGGCGTTATTGTTTCCACCACGGCGCTCATCTAGCACGGGTTGGAAACACCCGGACATTCGATTCCCGAAAATCTCCACATCGAACCCGCCAGCCTCCTCTACCCGCGGCAGGTGGCTGATCCAAACCGGCGAAAACGCCGGTTTTTTTATGCGGCAACGCACATATCCTCAAGAATCAGCTGTTAGCAACCGTTCTAACTCGCTGATTTATATATATTAGTATATATCTTGTGTCTTATATAAGAGTTGTTGCGCTTGCAACAAAAGGCGTATATAGTCGGCATACGCACCGACGCGCGACACGCCAGTTTATTAGCCGCACGCCAGCGCACTTTTCTTGCAACCTCTCCCCCTGAAGGAATCAACATGGCAACTCGCGAACAACAAATCGCCGCCCTGGAAAAAGACTGGGCAGAAAACCCCCGCTGGAAAGGCGTCAAGCGCGGTTATACCGCTGCTGATGTCGTCCGTCTGCGCGGCTCGCTTCAAATCGACTACACCCTGGCCCAACGCGGCGCCAAGGTCCTGTGGGAAAAAGTGAACGGTGGCGCCAAGAAGGGCTACGTTAACGCTTTCGGCGCCATTACTGCTGGCCAGGCCATGCAACAGGCCAAGGCTGGTCTGGAAGCCGTGTATCTGTCAGGCTGGCAAGTTGCTGCCGACGGCAACACTTCGGAAACCATGTACCCGGATCAGTCGCTGTATGCCTACGATT
>CAZRYZ010000077.1:0-4130 GCA_964604465.1 uncultured Dechloromonas sp.
GGTATTCTTGATCGGGCGAACAAAGCACTCCGGCAGGTGGCCGAGTCCGAAAAATATGATCTGATCGTTCAGGATGCCGTCTACTTCAGTCCCCGGATCGATATCACTGACAAGATCATCAAGGCGCTGGCCGATGATGGCAAGCTCCCGAACTGATATGGGACGTCCCCGGGTTACGCTGTCGCTCGCTGAGATTCAGAACCGGCTCGGGGGAGAGCTGGTGGGGGATGGTGCTGTTGTCGTGTCAGGGATTGCGCCTCTGGCGGATGCGCAGTCGGGGCAAATCAGTTTTCTGTCGCAACGTAAATATGCCCCCTTGCTGGCAAGCACGCGGGCATCGGCTCTCATTTTGCCTATGGAAGCCGCAGGGCATTACCCAGGCAGTCACATCCTCACGCCCAATCCCTATCTTTATTTTGCCCGGGTCAGCCAGTTACTCAATCCCGCGCGCCTCCCCGATTCGCCGATCCACCCCTCGGCAGTGATCTCGCCCACGGCGAAGATTGGCCGTAACGCAGTGATCCATGCCAATGTGGTGATCGGCGACGATGTGGTGATCGGTGATGATGCGTTGATCTATCCGAATGTCACGATCTACCACGATTGCCATATCGGTGACCGAGTCATCCTGCATGCGGGTGTGGTGATTGGTGCCGATGGCTTTGGTAATGCCAAAGATGGTGATGCCTGGGTCAAGATTCCCCAGATTGGCCGTGTGGTCATGGGCAATGATGTCGAAGTCGGTGCCAATACCTGTATTGACCGCGGCGCCCTTGACGATACGGTCATCGGTGACGGTGTCCGTATCGATGATCAGATCATGATCGGCCACAACTGCCGGATTGGTGACCACACGGCAATCGCGGCCTGTGCGGGTATTGCGGGTAGTACCATCATTGGCAAGCGTTGCATCATCGGCGGTGCCGCCATGTTCTCCGGACATATCGAGATTACAGACGATGTCACCATCTCGGGGGGAACCGCGGTCATCAAGAGTATTCGCAAGCCCGGTCAGTACACCGGAGTGTTCCCGAGCATGGCGCATGGTGAATGGCTGCACATTGCCGCCAATTTGCGCCAACTCGATAGCCTGGCGCAAAAGATTCAACAGCTGGAAACCCAGATTCAATTATTGATTGCAGGAAAAACCGGAGAACCCTCATGAAACTGAATGTCCACCAGATCCGCAAGATTCTGCCGCACCGTTATCCGTTTCTGCTGGTTGACCGGGTTGAAGAGATCGATTTTGGCAAGAGCATTCATGCCATCAAAAATGTTACGGTGAATGAACCTTTTTTCCCGGGGCACTTTCCTGACTATCCAGTGTTCCCTGGCGTGCTCATCATGGAAGCACTAGCCCAGGCTGCAGCGATTCTGACTTTTGCCTCAGCCTCGGAAGAGGAAACCATGCAGGCCGCGGATGATCTTTATCTGTTCGCCGGTATCGATAATGCCCGTTTCAAACGCCCCGTCACGCCGGGTGACCGTCTGGAGCTCTTTGCCGAAATGACGGCAAGTAAACGGGGTATCTACAAATACAAGGCGGTGGCCAAGGTGGACGGACAGGTGGTTGCCGAAGCAGACCTGATGTGTGCCCACCGCAAGATGGGTGATGCCTGATATGGTCACTATTCATCCCAGCGCGCTCGTGCACCCCAAAGCCCAGCTGGGTGTCGGGGTTTCGGTGGGCGCCTTTACGATTATCGGTGAGCATGTCACCGTGGGCGATGGCACCAGCATCGGCTCGCACTGTGTGCTCGAAGGTCTGACGACGATCGGTCGTGAGAACAAGATCCATCATTATGCGGCTCTGGGTGGCGTTCCTCAGGATAAGAAGTACAACGGCGAACCCACCCGTCTTGAAATTGGTGACCGGAATACGATTCGCGAGTTCGTCAGCTTCCACGTTGGTACAGCCCAGGACAAGGGCGTGACCTCGATTGGTTCCGACAACTGGATCATGGGTTATGTGCATATTGCTCATGACTGCCAGATTGGCAATCAGGCCATCCTGGCGAGTAATGCCCAGTTGGCTGGTCACTGTGAAGTGGGGGATTGGGCGATTCTGGGCGGCCATACGGGTTACCACCAGTTTGTCCGTATTGGCGCTCATGCCATGATTGGCGGAGGTTCGATCGTGGTTCAGGATGTGCCGCCGTTCGTGATTACTCAGGGCTATCCGGCGGTCCCCCGTGGCATTAATGCCGAGGGATTGAAACGTCGCGGCTTTTCGCCAGACGCCATCAATGCCATCAAACAGGCCTACCGGAACATCTACAAGTCGGGTCTGAGTCTGGAAGAGGCTCGTCAGAAGCTCGATGAATTGCAGAAAGCACACCCCGAGGTGGCGATTCTTAACGCGTTTCTCGCTTCCTCACAACGCGGTATCATCCGCTAAGCAGCATATCTATGGCGGTTAATCGTCCGCTCAGAATTGCCTTAATCGCTGGTGAGGCTTCGGGCGACGTCCTGGGTGCGAGTCTGATTCAGGCTATTGCTGCGCGACATCCGGATGCCGAGTTCTTCGGGATCGGCGGTCCGAAGATGATGGCTGCCGGTCTTTCCAGCGCGTATGAGCAGGAAAAGCTGGCCGTGCGTGGTGCGATTGAAGTCCTGAAGCACCTCCCGGAAATTCTTAAAATCCGCCGGGGCATACTCGCCAAACTCAAGGCCTGGAAGCCGGACGTGATGATTGGCATTGATGCCCCGGATTTCAATCTTCCCATTGAACGCCAGCTCAAGCGAGCGGGTATTCCGACCGTTCATTACGTCAGCCCGACGGTCTGGGCGTGGCGTCGTGGCCGCGCGAAAAAAATTATTGCCTCGGTCAATCAGCTACTGTGCCTGTTTCCTTTTGAGCCGGCTTGTTACAAGGGCGAGCCTATTGATCCGGTCTTTGTCGGTCACCCTCTGGCAGATGAAATCAGCCCCGATATCGACCGGATGGCGCAGCGCGTCGCCCTGGATCTGCCCGACGGTGCGCCACTCATCACACTCATGCCCGGTAGCCGTCGATCCGAACTGGATTTCCATGCACCGGTATTTATCGAGACAGCAAATCGGATCGCAAAAGAATTGCCGGAAGCGCTGTTTCTTGTCCCTCTGGCAACCCCTGCAACGCGTGACCAGTTTCAGGCGGCGCTCGATCAGTTAGCTTCCCCCGGGTTGCGTGTCCGGATACTGTTTGGTCATGCGCGTGAAGCACTCTCGGCGAGTGATCTGGCGCTTGTCTGCAGTGGTACGGCCACACTCGAGGCGGCACTGGTTCGTTGTCCGATGGTCATTACCTACAAATTTGCTGCCTCATCCGCCTGGATCTACAAGCGCATGCGGTATCTGCCCTGGGTGGGCTTGCCCAATATCCTGTTGGGGCGTTTGCTGGTGCCGGAGCTTTTACAGGACGATGCGACCCCGGAGAAGCTATCTGCCGAACTGATCGGACTTTGGCGAACGCCCGCCCGGCGTGCCGAAATGGTGCGTGAATTCGATACCATTCATCACAAGTTGCGTCAGGATTCGGCGAGCCGTGCGGCTGATGCCGTTTTGTCGTGTGTCAGGTCTTGAATGCCTAATTCGTTAATCTGTGGTGTCGATGAGGCAGGGCGGGGGCCACTGGCCGGGTCAGTCGTCGCTGCTGCCGTTATTCTTGATCCGGCGAATCCGATTGCGGGTCTTGCAGACTCCAAGAAGCTCAGTGCCGCCAGACGCGAAAAACTCGCACACGAAATCCGCACGCATGCGCTGGCCTGGGCTATTGGTGAGGCCAGTGCCGCAGAGATTGACGAGATCAACATCCTCCAGGCCACCTTCCTGGCTATGAGACGGGCAGTTGCGGGGCTTTCTGTGACACCAAGTCATGCGCTGATCGATGGCAATCGTATTCCCCCCGGTCTGCTCTGTCCTGCCGAAGCCATTATTAAAGGAGACGCCAAGGAACCGGCTATTTCGGCGGCATCGATACTGGCCAAAACTCATCGGGATGCCCAGCTGCTCGAACTGGATGTGATGTTCCCGCAGTATGGTTTTTCAAGACATATGGGCTACCCGACGGCTGCCCATTTGCAGGCGTTGCAACAATACGGGCCATCGCCAGTTCATCGGCGCAGTTTCGCACCCGTTGCCCAGAGCGT
>CAZRYZ010000078.1:0-4123 GCA_964604465.1 uncultured Dechloromonas sp.
CGCATCTCGTCTTCGAGGCTGATCGGGAGTGTTTCTTTGGCGAAATTGTCCATAACGCTTTCGTGACTGGGCAAAAGTGGTTCGAAATTGATGCTTTCCGGTAAAAATCAGGGGCTCAGACCACAAAAAGCGTCTTAAACCGGTTTCCGGAAAAATTGTTCAAGTTTAACATGCCCAACATGACCAACCATGCACACCCCATCGCACCGCGCCCGGTGGACCTGATCCTGCGTCCGCGCTGGATCATTCCGGTCGAGCCACGCCATCTTGTTCTGGAAAATCACGACCTGGTCATCCATCAGGGACGTATTCTGGATCTGCTGCCCCGGGAGCAGACTGCGCAACATTATTTGGCCACCACGACCGAGGACCTTGCCGAACACGTGCTACTCCCCGGCCTCGTGAATGTGCACTGCCACGCCGCCATGGCTCTGATGCGGGGTATTGCCGACGATCTGCCCCTGCAGGCCTGGCTGGAGACCGCGATCTGGCCGCGTGAAAGCCAGTGGATTGGCACTGAAATGGTGCGCGACGGCACACAGCTCGCCTGTGCCGAAATGCTCCTGGCCGGCATCACGACCTTTAATGATATGTATTTCTTCCCGGACGCCGCCGCCGAGGCTGTCGACCAGGCAGGTATCCGTGCCAGCCTGGGGATTCTGGCTTTTGAAGTGCCCACCGCTTACGGCCATGACGCCGATGATTACCTCAATAAAGGCTTAGCCGTTCGAGATAGATTGCGCAACCACCCGCGCCTCTCTTTTATGCTAGCACCACATGCGCCCTATACCGTGTCAGATCGGACTTTTGAAAAGGTCGCCACTCTGGCGGCCCAGACCGGTCTGGGCATTCATGTCCACCTGCATGAAACCCTGAGCGAGGTCGAACAAAGCCTGAAGCAATATGGTGAACGACCCATCCAGCGCCTAGAGCGCCTAGGCGTCCTGGGTCCGCAGACCCTAGCTGTACACGCGGTGGCTCTGAATGACAACGACATTGCCACGCTGGCGCGCCACAACACCCACGTTGCCCACTGCCCGACCGCCAATCTAAAGCTGGGTTCCGGCATCGCCCGCAGCCTAGACCTCAATATGGCCGGTATTAATATAGGGGTAGGTACCGATGGGGCTGCCGGGAACAACCGCCTAGACCTTCTCAGTGAGGCGCGCCTGGCTGGATTGCTGGCCAAGGGGACCAGCGGTGAGGCAAACGCCCTCCCCGCGCATGAACTTATATATATGGCCACCCTAGGGGGCGCCCACGCCATCGGCCTGAGTGAACGCATTGGCTCCCTGGTACCGGGCAAACAGGCCGACCTATGTGCACTCCGCCTGGATACCCCTGCCACCGTGCCGGTTTTTGATGCCGCCTCGCATGTTCTTTATGCCGCCGGTCGGGAACATGTCAGTGACGTCTGGATTGATGGCGAAAGTGTTGTAAAAAGGAAACAGCTTGTCCGGATTTCGCAGGAAGAAGTGTACGCCAAAGCCAAAACATGGCAGAATCGCCTCAGAGGTTAGGTGTGCTCACAAGGAGTGCCCGTTCCTGCTGTTATCCATCACAACACGAATGAGGAATGACCATGCGTATTTCTGCTAAGCAAGCCGTCCTGGCTGCAATCGTTGCCGGCCTGGGCGTGGGTGCTACCGTTGCGCACGCTGCCACCCCTGGTATTGACCCGAACGGCACTGTTGCCTATCTGGTCGACAAGGATTTTAACGTTGTCAAGAGCGGTGCTGGCCTGTGCTGGCGCAATGGCTACTGGACCCCGGCCAACGCCATCGCCGAGTGCGACGGCACACCTGTTGCCAAGGGTGCTCCGGCTGGCGCCAAGATCACTCTGGCTGCCGACACGCTGTTTGCCTTCAACAAGGCTGACCTGAAGCCGGAAGGCAAGCAAGCTCTGGACAACGTCGTCAACCAAGCCAAGTCGCTGAAGGTTGAAGTGATCGTTGCTGTTGGCTACACCGACCGTATCGGTTCGGACGCTTACAACCTGAAGCTGTCGCAGCGTCGTGCTGCTGCCGTCAAGACCTACCTGGTCTCGAAGGGCATCCCGGCTGACAAGATCTACACCGAAGGCAAGGGCAAGGCTAACCCCGTCACTGGCAACAAGTGTGACAAGATCGGTGGCCCGCAGAACGGCAGCAACAAGAAGCTGGTCGACTGCCTGCAGCCGGACCGTCGTGCAGTTCTGGAAATCATCGGCACCAAGTAATCGCCCGATTTCTGAAGCACGAGAAAAAGCCACCTTCGGGTGGCTTTTTTCATGCCCACGGTTTTATAACGCTTTTATAATTGAGGCATAACTGTTCGCGCACAAAGATGCCTATGAACGCCCCGCTCCAGCAAAGCACTAACGCCGATCCGTCCGAAGTCCGGAAGTTTTCTGATCTTGCCCACCGCTGGTGGGATCCGAACAGCGAATTCAAGCCGCTGCATGACATCAACCCGTTGCGACTGAACTGGATTGATCAGGCGATAGGCCTGCCCGGTAAGAAGGTCATTGATATTGGCTGCGGTGGCGGCATCCTCTCCGAATCGATGGCGGCCAAAGGGGCGCACGTCACCGGCATTGATCTTTCTGACAAAGCGCTAAGTGTTGCCAGACTGCATCTGCTGGAAAGCGGCCTGACCGTCGACTATCGCCACATGGCCGCTGAGACCATGGCCGCTGAGCACTCTGCTGCCTTTGATGCCGTAACCTGCCTGGAAATGCTGGAGCATGTGCCGGATCCCGCGCAAACGATTGCCGCCTGCGCGACCATGGTTAAACCCGGTGGCGATGTCTTTCTGTCGACGCTGAACCGTAACCCCAAGGCGTATCTCTTTGCCATCCTCGGAGCAGAATACATTCTAAACATGCTGCCCAAAGGCACGCATGACTATGCCAAGTTCATCAAACCGGCCGAATTGATTCGCATGGCGCGTGATGCCGGGCTGGATCTGGTGAGCATAACGGGAATGAGCTACAACCCCCTAACCAAGGTCTACAGCCTGGGCAGCGATACCAGCGTCAATTATCTGGTGCACCTGCGGCGCAGCGTCTAAGGGCTCTCCTAAATGGCGCGCATTCAGGCCATCCTCTTTGATCTGGACGGCACCATCGCCGATACCGCCCCAGATCTGGCCTCTGCAGCCAACAGCCTGCGTCTGGCCGACGATGTGCCCCCCCTGCCCATTGAGCTCCTGCGCCCTTTTGCATCTCAGGGTGCCCGGGGGCTCCTGAAGGAAGCCGTCGGCTTGAGCCCCGAAGACCCCGGCTTCGAACACGCCCGCCTACGCTTTCTGTCGTACTACGAGCAAAATTTGTGCGTGTACACTCGTCTATTTCCCGGCATTGAACCGCTGCTGGCCGGTATCGAGAAGCGTGGGACGCCCTGGGGCATCGTGACCAACAAGGTGGAGTACTTCGCCCAGCCGCTCATGCAAAAGCTCGGCCTCGCCAATCGTTGCGCCATCACGGTAGGAGGCGACACGACCCCCAACCCCAAACCGGCACCCGATCCGCTTCTATATGCCGCCCGGGCCATCAAGGTGGCCCCAGAAGCCTGTCTCTATGTCGGCGACGATCTGCGCGACGTGCAGGCCGCTCACGCCGCGGGTATGACCAGTGTAGCCGTCCGCTGGGGCTATCTGGGCGACGGACCACCCATCGAGCAGTGGAAGGCGCACCATCTCGTGCGCACCCCCAAAGATCTGCACGACCTGCTTGAAACCCTGTGCTAGACTCCCCACCTATGTGATGTAAAACTCATGGGGCCGACCTGGTTTCGACGGGGGTTACAAAGCAAGACAGGGCATGTCGAGGCTCAGCTACCTCGTAAATCCAACTGAAAACAACACAAACGCCAACGACGAGCGCTACGCTCTAGCTGCTTAATTGCAGCTGGCTCCCGAACTGACTTGCTCATGGGTCAGGTAGCGAAAGCTACAACGGGATCATGAACACGAGCTAAGGTTTGGTCATGTCACGGGGCCCGACTCGAAAACTCAGTGAATCGTCTGAAGCGAGCCTGTTCGGCCGGCGCGCCAAGACTAAATTCAATTGACCGGACTACACATGTAGAACTGCTTGTCGCGGACTTTCGGACGCGGGTTCGATTCCCGCCGGCTCCACCAA
>CAZRYZ010000079.1:0-4056 GCA_964604465.1 uncultured Dechloromonas sp.
GAAATCACGGGTACCGGTTCGCCGCTCGCTCGTATGCCCGAATTTTTTGAGACCACCTGCCCAAAGTGCGGCAAGGCCGCCAAGCGCGAAACCGACACGATGGATACCTTCGTGGAATCGTCTTGGTACTTCGTTCGCTACGCATGCAATGACAACGCTAGCCAGATGGTTGATCAGCGCGCCGCGTATTGGCTCAAGGGTGGCGTTGATCAATACATTGGCGGCATCGAGCACGCCATCCTGCATCTACTTTACGCCCGCTTCTTTACCAAGCTGATGCGCGATGTGGGTCTATTTAAGGACTGCGGCTTTGAACTCAATGAGCCTTTCGCCAACCTGCTGACGCAAGGCATGGTCGTGGCGCCAACCTTCTATCGTGAAGCAGAGAATGGCAAGAAGCTCTGGTTCAATCCGGCTGATGTCGATGTGGCCACCGACGAACGTGGCCGACCCACAGGTGCCATCCTCAAAGCCGATGGTCAACCGGTCATTGTGGGCGGCACCGAGAAGATGTCGAAGTCCAAGAACAACGGCGTCGATCCGCAAATCCTGATCGACCAGTACGGTGCCGACACCGCACGCCTATTCATGATGTTCGCAAGCCCGCCCGACCAGTCACTGGAGTGGTCGGATGCCGGCGTTGAGGGCGCGCATCGCTTCCTACGTCGTTTATGGAAACTGGCGTTTGAACATGTCAGCGCGGGTGTCGTCACCGCGGCCAACAACGATACGGTGCTCAGCGATCCCCAGAAGGATCTGCGCCGCAAATTGCACCAGACGATCCAGAAGGTCTCGGATGATTACGGCCGCCGCCAGCAGTTCAACACCGTGATTGCTGCCGTGATGGAGCTTCTCAACGCTGCTGACAAAACCCCTCTGGACGATAATGCCGGCCGAGCGCTCCGCCAGGAGCTGCTGGAAGCCGCCGTGCTGATGCTGTTCCCCATCGTGCCGCATATTGGTGAAGCCATCTATGCCGAGCTGCGCCCGGGTCAGAACGTGGCCACGCAACGCTTCCCGGTCTGCGACCCGGCCGCGCTGGTGCAATCAGAAATCGAGCTGATGTTACAAATCAACGGCAAACTGCGCGGTAGCATCCGTGTCGCCGCTGAGGCCGACAAGGCCACCATCGAGGCAACTGCCCTGGCCTGCGACGCCGCCCTGAAGCAGCTCAACGGTGCCGCCCCCAAGAAGGTGGTGGTTGTTCCGGGTCGTCTGGTCAATATCGTCGCCTAAACGGGTTTCAGAAAGGTCGATCATGTCGCGTCTGTTTCAGTTCTCCGTTCAGTTCTTCGGTATCCGGCCTCTCCCCATGCTTCTGGTGGGCGTCATGGTTGCGACGGTCGCTGCCTGTGGCTTCAAGCTGCGCGGTGCACTCAGTGTAGATCTGCCTTTCAAGACCGTCTACGTGGCGGGCGTTCCTGATACATCGCCCTTCTCGCAGGTTTTAAAATCCCAGCTTCGCGCCAACGGGATTGGCGTCGTCCCGGATGAATACAAGGATCGCGCCCAGGTAATCCTGCGTGTCCTGGGCGATCAGCAAATGAAGACGGTGGTGGCGGTCAACGCAACCGGCCTAGCCCGTGAGTACCGCCTGACCTACCGCCTGGGCTTCCGTGTTGATTCGGGCAACGGCAAGGAACTTTATCCACCGACAACCATCGAACAGAATCGCGAGATTTCGTTTAACCCGCAGACACCACAGGAAGTGTTGTCGAAGGAGCAGGAAGATCAGCTGTTGATTCGTGACATGCAGAACGATGCGGCCATCCAGGTGCTGCAACGTCTGTCCACAATCCGCGTACCCCCGGGCACAGTACTGACGGCTCCGAGAAAACCTGCCTCAGAAGTCGGCAAGCGCAGCCCTGATTCGAATTCACCCGCGCAGGGCACAACACCCGCACTACCCAGCGCCACGGGCATGCAGCCGCTGGGAGGCCTGCAGTGAATCTGGGCGGCACAGATGGCACCAGCCGTCTGGCTGCCCATCTGAACGGTCCCTTAGCGCCAATTTACGCCATTCATGGGGATGATCCCTTACTGGTCATCGAGGCCGCCGATGCAATTCGCGCAGCTGCCCGGACCAAAGGCTTTGACGAGCGCGAGGTGCTCACGGTCAGCCACCCTTTTGACTGGAAGCAATTGGCCTATGCCACCCAAGGGGGATCTCTCTTTGGCGGCAGCAAAATTGTGGAATTACGGGTACCCACCGGCAAACTGGGCCGGGGTGGCCCCGAGGCACTACAGACAGCCCTGGATAGCGCACCGCCCGCCGCGGCCGACTTCATCATCCTGATGACCCTGCACGAATTCGGCTGGCGAGAGCAAAAAGCCGCCTGGTTCCAGAATTTTCTGGGAAGCAAGCAGGCGATCGTGATCCCGTGCGTGCCGCCGGGAATGAAGGCATTACCCCGCTGGATTGCGGAACGCCTGGCGCGCCAGCAACAGTCGGCGGCGCCCGATGCACTCGAATATATGGCGCACCATGTCGAAGGCAACCTACTTGCCGCCAACCAGGAAGTGCTCAAGCTTGGACTGCTCTATCCTCCTGGTCCGCTGACGCTGGAACAGATCAAGGCCGCCGTGGTCGATGTCTCTCGCCTCGACCTAGATTCGCTGCGTGGGGCCTTGCTCGAAGGCGATCGAGCCCGATTCTCCCGCACGCTGGCCGGTCTGCGTGAACAGGGCGAGGCACTCCCACTAATCCTGTTCTGGCTGGCAGAAGATACCCGCGCCCTGGTCCAGTTAACGGCACCGGGTGGCTCACCGGAAGAGCGTCTCCGGACGATGCGTATGCCACCACAGCGTGCGCAACAACTCCGTCAGGCCAGCCAGCGCCGGACCACCCTCGGCTGGCGAGATGCCCTCGAAGAAATCAGCCGGCTCGACCGACTTTCCAAAGGCATCGGCCAGGGCGACCCCTGGACCGAACTCGCCGCACTTGCGTTAAAACTCTGCTGACAGGCATCATTGCGCCATGACATCAAAAACCAATACCCCCGCTTCTGCCGAGATTGATCAGGCAATCCGCACACTGGCCAAGGAGGCCCGTACTGCCTCGCGTGGCATGGCGCGCGCCTCCACCGAGCAGAAAAATAATGCGCTCCTCACCCTGGCACGCCTGATCCGCGAGCAGGCGCCCGCGCTCCGTGCCGCGAACGAAACTGATCTCGATGCCGCTCGCAAAAACGGCCTGGAAGCCGCCATGCTGGATCGCCTGACCTTGAGCGACAAAGGCATTGCCGCCATGGCCGAAGGCGTCGAACAGATCGCCGCGCTGCCCGATCCGGTGGGCAGCATCACCGACATGAGCACCCGCCCCTCGGGCATTCAGGTGGGCAAGATGCGCGTACCGCTGGGCGTGATCGGCATCATTTACGAGGCCCGCCCCAATGTGACGGCTGATGCCGCGGCACTCTGCATCAAATCCGGTAACGCCACCATTCTGCGTGGCGGTTCGGAAGCTTTGAACAGCAACCGCGCCATCGCGGCGCTGGTGCAACAGGCACTCGCCGAAGCCGGCCTGCCGGCTCAGGGCGTACAGTGCATCGACACGACCGATCGTGCCGCGGTTGGGGTGCTGATCACCCTGCGCGACGACATCGATGTCATCGTGCCACGCGGTGGCAAAGGTCTGATCGAACGTCTGATCAAAGAATCCCGCGTGCCCATGATCAAGCACCTGGATGGTAACTGCCACGTCTACGTCGATGATGACGCCAACCCGGATATGGCGCTGCGCATCGTCGAAAATGCCAAGACCCAGCGCTACGGTACCTGCAACACCGCCGAATCATTGCTGGTTGCCCGCAGCGTGGCCAAGGACCTGTTGCCCCGTATCGGCGCGATGCTCCACGAGAAAAGCGTCGAGATCCGGGGTTGCCCCGAAACCCAGGCGCTGTTGCCTTTCGCCAAGGCGGCCACTGAAGACGACTGGTTTGAGGAATACCTGGCACCGATCATCGCCGTGAAGGTGGTGGCTGGTCTAGATGAAGCCATCAGCCACATCAATACCTATTCGTCGCAACACACCGAATCCATCGTCACGGATCACTA
>CAZRYZ010000080.1:0-4013 GCA_964604465.1 uncultured Dechloromonas sp.
CACATCCTGCTCGCGGCAGACGTGGGTCAGGATGATCAGATCGGTCTGATCTTCGCCCTCTGCCGGCTCACGCTGCAGCAGTGCATCGATCGAAATATTGCGCTCGGCCAAAATGCGGGTGATCTCGGCCAGCACGCCCGGCTGATCCGCAACGCGCAGGCGCAGATAGTTACCGCACTCGACCTCACCGATCGGCAGAATCGGCAGGTTGGCTAGGGCGTCTGGCTGGAAGGCCAGATGCGGCACGCGGTTTTCCGGGTCGGCAGTTGCCAGACGGGTGACATCAACGATGTCGGCGATCACGGCAGAGGCCGTCGGCTCAGCGCCTGCACCCTTGCCGTAATACAGCGTCGAACCGACAGCATCGGCCTGCACCAGTACGGCGTTCATGGCGCCTTCGACATTGGCAATGAGGCGTTTTTCCGGCACCAGCGTCGGGTGGACACGGAGTTCAACGCCATTGTCACGACGGCGCGTGATCCCCAGTAGCTTGATGCGGTAGCCGAGTTGCTCGGCGTATTGGATATCGGTGGCGTCCAGCTTGGAGATGCCTTCGATGTGTGCCTTGTCGAACTGGACGGGGATACCGAAAGCCAGTGCCGACAGCAGCGTGATCTTGTGCGCAGCATCGACCCCTTCAACGTCGAAGGTCGGGTCAGCTTCAGCATAACCCAGGCGCTGGGCCTCTTTCAGCACATCGGCGAAAGCCAGGCCCTTGTCACGCATTTCAGACAGGATGAAGTTGGTCGTGCCGTTGATGATGCCGGCCACCCACTCGATGCGGTTGGCTGATAGGCCTTCACGCACGGCCTTGATGATGGGGATGCCACCAGCGACCGCCGCTTCAAAGGCCACCATGACGCCTTTCTCCTGCGCTTTGGCAAAAATCTCGGTGCCATGGACCGCGAGTAGCGCCTTGTTGGCGGTAATGACGTGCTTGCCATTTTCAATGGCCTTGAGCACCAGCTCCTTGGCCACGCCATAGCCACCGATCAGTTCGACCACGATATCAACGTTCGGATCCGTGACGACCGCAAAGGCATCATCGGTCACCTTGACCTTGCCACCGGTCAGTTCCTTGGCGCGGGCGACATCCTTGTCGGCCACCACGGTAATCTCGATCGGGCGCCCGGCACGACGGGTAATTTCTTCGGCGTTCCGCGTCAGCACATTGTAGGTACCACCACCAACGGTACCGATTCCCAGGAGACCTACACGCATCGGATCGAGTTTCATCACGTTTCCTTCGTATTTCAGTTGCAACAAAAAGGGTTAAAACAAATTAGCCACGCGCGGCGCGGTGACGATAGCCTTCAAGAAAGTGCGCCACCCGACCAATGGCCTCGGTCAGGTCATCTTCGTGGGGCAGAAAGACCACACGGAAGTGGTCGGTTTTCGGCCAGTTGAACCCGCTACCCTGGACCAGAAGGACCTTTTCGGCCTTCAGCAGTTCGAGCATGAACTGCTCGTCATCCTTGATCGGGTACATCTTCGGATCCAGCTTCGGAAACAGATAAAGCGCTCCCTTAGGCTTGACGCAAGTGACACCCGGAATATCGGTCAGCATTTTCCAGGCCAGATCACGCTGGCGCGTAAGACGACCACTGGGTGCAATCAGATCATTGATACTCTGGTAGCCGCCCAGTGCCGTCTGGATTGCCATCTGCCCGGGCACATTGGCACACAGACGCATGGAGGCCAGCATGGTGAGGCCCTCGATGTAATCCTTGGCATGACGTTTGTCACCGGAGACCACCATCCAGCCGGCGCGGTAGCCGCAAGCGCGATAGTTCTTCGACAGGCCGTTCATGGTGATGCACAGCACGTCGTCCGCCAGGCTGGCCAGGGAGATATGGGTGTTCCCGTCGTAGAGTACCTTGTCATAGATCTCGTCGGCAAAAACAATCAGGCCATGCTCGCGGGCGATCTGCAGGATGCCTTCCAGAATTTCCCTTGGATACAGCGCCCCCGTCGGGTTGTTCGGGTTGATAACCACGATCGCCTTGGTGTTGCTGTTAACCTTGCTGCGGATGTCATCAAGGTCGGGGTACCACTCGGCGGCCTCGTCGCAGACGTAATGCACCGGCTTGCCGCCAGAGAGGCTCACTGCGGCTGTCCACAGCGGGTAATCCGGCGCCGGAATCAGCACCTCGTCCCCGTTATTGAGTAGCCCCTGCATCGCCATAACGATGAGCTCGGACACCCCGTTGCCCAGGTAGATGTCCTCGACCGTCACACCCTTGATGCCCTTTTCCTGGCAGTAGTGCATGATGGCCTTGCGCGGCGCAAAAAGCCCCAGAGAATCGGTATAGCCGGAGGCATCCCGCATATTGCGGATCACATCGACCACAATCTCTTCCGGTGCCTCGAAACCGAACGGCAACGGATTGCCGATGTTCAGTTTGATGACCCGATGCCCCTCTTCCTCCATCTTCTTGGCGGCCGCCAGCACCGGTCCACGGATGTCGTAGCACACGTTGGCAAGCTTGGAAGATTTAACGATCGGTTTCATGATGAGCAAGGCACTGGGAAGATGACGGAAATTCCGGCTGAAAACCGGTTATCCTACTCCTTTTTAGCCTTCTCCTGCCACTTTTGCCGCCACTTTCAGACCGACTATCCCCATGAAACTGCACCTTGCACACAACGCCGGATTGCTGACCTTCACCAGTCATGGCGCGGGCTATGTTGCGGTCAACGGGACCCATCACAGCGGTTCGGTCGCCATCTGCGGCCGCGAGACCCTCAACGACTGGGCACCGCATGGATTTGAGGGCCTGGAGCCCGCCCAGTTCGACCAGTTAGCTAACATGGGCGCTGAAATCGTGCTCTTTGGCAGCGGCGACCGCCAGCGCTTTCCCCGACCGGAACTCCTCAAGCCTTTGATCAGTCGGGGGATCGGCCTTGAAGTCATGGATACCAAGGCGGCCTGTCGCACCTATAACATCCTCGTTGCCGAGGGCCGCCACGTGGCTTGCGGTGTCCTCATCGACCCGGCCCCCGATGCTTTAACGGCTCCCGACAGCCTCTGACCAGCCTCTCCAACGCATGAATACTGCCTACTCGACCTTGTTCTCTGCCTTCTATACCCGCCGCTTCCTGTGGGTGCTGGCGCTGCTGTTTACCCTAGCCTGGTTTGGCGTATTGGATTACCGCCATCTGGTAGCCTCCGACGAAGGCCGCTACGGTGAAATCGCCCGCGAAATGTACGCCACTGGCGACTGGGTGACGCCCCGCTACAACGGCTACAAATATTTCGAGAAGCCGCCCCTGCAAGCCTGGATGACAGCCATTGCCTACAGCCTGTTTGGCGTGGGCGAGTGGCAGTCTCGTCTGTGGACCGGCATCACCGGCTACTTCGCCATTCTGGCCACCGGCTTTACCGCCTGGAAGCTCATTGGCGGCGAGCGTGGTGTTCTAGCGGGCTGGATCTCTGCCATTCTGCTGGCGAGCAGCCCGATGTGGAACGTGGGTGGCCACTTCAATACGCTGGATATGGGGCTTTCCAGCATCCTCAGCTGTTCCCTCTTTAGTCTGTTGCTAGCGCAGCGGGCGGGTCTCTCGACCACCGCCCGCCGCAACTGGATGTGGTTGTGCTGGGCCTTCATGGCGCTGGCCGTGCTCTCCAAGGGGCTGATTGGCATTGTTATCCCCGGTATGGTGCTGGTGGTCTACACCCTGAGCACCTGGGATTGGGGGCTCTGGAAGCGCCTGCATCTATTTAGTGGGCTCGTGGTTTTCTTTGCGATCGCCACCCCCTGGTTTGTACTGGTCTCGCTGAAGAACCCCGAGTTCCCTCACTTCTTCTTTATTCACGAACACTGGGATCGCTTCACCAAAGACGGGCACAACCGTAAGGGCCATCCGCTCTATTTCATTCCGCTGATTCTGGTGGGCTTTATTCCCTGGCTGGCGCAACTCGGACAGGGGTTGATGCGCGCATGGCGGGACCGTCGCGGCGATACGCGGGATGGCGTGGTTTCAGCCAGCAACGGCTTCCGCCCGCTCTGGCT
>CAZRYZ010000081.1:0-3982 GCA_964604465.1 uncultured Dechloromonas sp.
GTGGCCGTGGTTTCGGTGAGGAAGAGCTGAATGCGTTGATCGGGGTGATTGGTGTCGACGTTGGGACGCGCCCCACGATCGGCGCGGAAGCGATCGCACACACCATCCTTGACGCGTAGGGTGATGAAGTCGAGGCTCTTGAGGGGGGACTTCACGGCGGTGGTGTTGACGCGGATGCTCTGGCTCACATCAAACCATTCGTGCCAGGCGATGTCCTTCGCCATGCGATAGACGTCATCTTCTTTCTGATAGGTAACCTCGGCCAACTTGACCAGAAGTCGCGTCGCAAAACGTGAGTTGAGGTTGGCCCGGACCAGCGCGGCCTGGGTGGCCTCGGCCTGAACGCCGCCATGGACGGCGCTGACCTGAGTGAGACCCAGGTGAGTCAGTTCGGCGACAAGAAGTTCTTCAAGGCCACGTGGGCAGGGAGCAAAGACGCGCATGGGTTGGCTTTCGGCAAAGGCCGTCGTTCAGAATCAAAATGGTTTGAGTACGACCAGGAAGGTAATGATGGTGAGGATCAGCACCGGGATCTCGTTAAACCAGCGGTACCAGACATGACTATGCACATTCTGGCCCGCGGCGAAGCGGCGATAGAGCTGACCGCAATAAGAGTGATAAACGAGGAGAAAGACGACGAGCAGTGTTTTTGCATGCAGCCAGCCACCACTGAAGCCATAGCCGAACCAGAGCCAGAGGCCAAGGATGACGGCACCCAGGCCGATGGGCGTGACAAATTTATAGAGTCTGCGAGCCATGCCCAGCAGGCGCTGGTATTCGGCCGATTGGGGGTCGGGGATGGCGGCGAGATTGACGTAAATGCGCGGCAGATAGAACAGGCCGGCAAACCAGCTCACGACCAGAATGATATGAAAGGCTTTGATGGTTAACATAAAGGACCCTCGGGAGACGCAAAGAAATCGGATACGGTGGGATAGCGCAGACGGATTCGCAGTTCGCGCTTGAGGCGTTGATTATCAAGCCGGCGCGATTCTGACATGAACGAGTAGAGCATGGGGGAAACGCGTTCCTTCAGTTCGGCGCGCGGAAGGCGTTTTGGTCTGGCGAGACCGGCGGCATCGGCAACGGCATCAAACCAGTCACCCATTTTAAGGGTGCTGTCATCGCTGGTATTTACGGGGCGGAGCGTGGCTGATCGCGTGAGTGCTAGCCAGCAGATGCGCGCCAGATCGTCGGCATGGATGTGGTTGGTCCAGGTATCGTCTTCCGGGCGTAGCGCCGGGGTGCCGGCACGCAGCCGCTCAATGGGCAACCGGTTGGCAGCGTAAATGCCCGGCACACGCAGGATACCCCCGGTTGGTGCCATGTTTGCCAGCCCGCCTTGGCGGCTGTTTCGGCAGCTGCTCCGGCGCCAGTGGCGCAGGGTCGCCTCAGCGGTTGCACGGCGCCGCCCCCGGGCAGTCTGCGGGGCGACGGGACAGGTTTCGTCAATCAGCGCACCCTGCTGATCACCGTAGACCCCGGTCGTGCTGATGAGGACAAATCGCTTCACCCCGGGGCGTGGTAGACTCTTTTCGCCATGCAGAGCCGCCAGCAGGCGGTTCAGCCGCGGGTCCATGGCCCGATCGGGGTGCTGTTCGGCCGGTGGTGCCAGATAGATGATGCTGTCGGCAATGCCGTGCAGGCGCTGCAGTGTTCGGGGCTGATCCAGATCGGCTCTGAGCGGGGTGGCACCCAGTTGGCGCCAGTGTCGCCACGCTGCACTCTCCGGCGCGTGCCGCAGCACTGCCCGGATGCGGTATCGCGAGTTCTGGGCTCCCAGAAGGCGTGTGATGCGCTCGGCAATGTCGCCACAGCCAACCAGTAAGAGTCTGGGCTGGCGAAAATGCCGGGGTAAGGCGCGAGGCGGTAAGTTGCGTGTGGCGTGCATGACGTTATTTTAGGTTATTACAGGATTGGCTATGACACATCAGGTAACGCTTCTTCCGATTAACGCCAGTTTTCGTGCAGACGGTCATGAGACTGTTCTGGAGGCGGCGCTTCGCCACGACCTGCTGGTGCCTTATGGTTGCCGCAATGGTGGATGCGGTGCCTGTCGTGCGCAGATTACCTCGGGCTCCGTAGATCATGGCAAGGCCAGTGAAGCAACATTGCCGCCCGATGATCGCGCCGCGGGCTTTGCGCTGCTGTGCTGCGCGGTGCCGCAGACCGATATCACGGTGGAAGTGAAGGACGTACGGCGCGCCACGGATATTCCGGTCAAGACGCTACCCAGTCGCATCGAAGGGCTCGAGAAGCCGGCAGACGATGTGGCGGTATTGACCCTGCGCTTACCGGCCACCGAAGTCTTCCAGTTTCATGCGGGACAGTACATCGATATCCTGCTCAAGGATGGCAAGCGCCGCAGCTTTTCGATCGCCAATCCGCCGCATGATGCGGCCACACTGGAGCTGCATGTGCGCCATGTGCCGGGAGGCCTGTTTACCGATCAGGTGTTCAGCACGATGAAGGTGCGTGACATTCTGCGCTTTAATGGCCCACATGGCAGCTTCTATCTGCGCGAATCCAACAAGCCGATGGTTCTACTCGCCGGTGGGACGGGCTTTGCGCCGATCAAATCGATCGTACTCGAGGCGCTATATCTGGAGCTGGATCGACCGATGTACATCTACTGGGGCGCCCGGGATCGAGCAGGCCTGTACCAGTTCGAGGTGGCCGAAGCCTGGGCAGCGCAATATCCCCATATCCATTTCATTCCGGTATTGTCCGAACCGGAGACTACCCCGGGTTGGACCGGTCGTACCGGTCTTGTGCATGAAGCGGTGCTGGCCGACTTCCCTGATCTGTCGGGCCACGAGGTTTATGCCTGTGGGGCGCCCGGCATGATTGCGGCGGCCCGAAAGGATTACCTGGGCAAGGCCAATCTGCCTGAGGATGCCTTCTTTGCAGATTCGTTCGAGTTTGCAGCGAACTAATTCACTGCAGCCTCACCGAATGCGACCCCGGCCGTCCGAGCGTAACGCCTGATGAATCGAGCGCATACTCGGTTCGCTAGGGTGCTGCCAAAGACGCTGTCGGTGCTGCTGCTGGCAGCCTCCATGCTAGCGTGGGGTGCCCCCGCGCGGCTTGATGCCCTGCCCCCGATGTATGCCAACGAGGCAACCGTCAATGGAATTTCGGGCGTGCGCTATGCGATCAACCAGTCAGCGGGCGTTGCCTTGTTTCTCCGCGATCTGGAACGAAGTTTGCGAACAATGAACCGCGATCAGCCCGGCGCACCGATCAGCTATCTGTCGATCTCGGGTGGGGGTGAGCGGGGTGCTTTTGGTGCCGGGCTGCTCAGCGGCTGGACCAAGCACGGGTCGCGGCCAGAATTCAATATGGTGACGGGGATTAGTACGGGTGCGCTGATGGCGCCCTTTGCGTATCTGGGGTCTGACTATGACGCCGTGCTCAAGCGCCTCTACACGGGGGTGACGGATAAGGATCTAGTCCGCAAACGGTCTTATGCGGCCATTTTCTTCTCTGACGGGCTGGCAGACACTGAGCCTCTGTACAACCTGATTGCCGAGCATGTCACGCCAGAGTTGCTGAAGCGGGTGGCCTATGAATACACGGTGCGTCACCGCTGGCTTTTGATCGGGACCAATAACCTGGATACCGCGCAGCCGATCATCTGGAACATGGGCAAGATTGCGGCGCAGGATACACCCGAAGCCCTGGAGCTATTTCGCCGCGTCATGCTGGCTTCGGCATCGTTGCCGGGCTTCTTCTCGCCGGTGATGTTTGATGTACGTTACAAGGGACGGGCTTATCAGGAGATGCATGTCGATGGCGGCGTCAGCCGACAGGTTTTTCTGTATCCAGCCTCACTGTTTCATGAGAGCGGTGCCTATAAGTTGCTGGAAGGTCGTAAGCGGGATGCTTACCTGATCCGAAATGACGTGCTAGACGACATGAGCTACCAGACCGTAGAACGCAAGACCTTGTCGATCGCAAATCAGGCGCTGCGTCAGTTTGC
>CAZRYZ010000082.1:0-3866 GCA_964604465.1 uncultured Dechloromonas sp.
GGTGAGCGGATATTCGAAGATCAGCACGGAATGAGCGATGGTGGTCTCGGGGACGGTATGAGGGGTGTTGCTCACAACTTCCTCGAATAATAGACCTATTTGCTGCATTTGTTACATGTTGGAAGGGTTTTTGTCAGGATTTTGCTCGGTGCAACGATACTCGGCCAGCGAGCGGTAGGTGCGGTCGATGGCGTCGGTCTGGGCATCCCGCTGATCGGGTGTACCGCTGTTGTCGATGGTCTCGGTAGCTAGGGCTAGGCGCGCCTCGCGCGGCGCTTGCGCCTGCAGCATCAGGTCGGCCAGTTCTTCGCTGAGGCCTTGGACGCCTTGGCTCTTTGCGCGATCCAGCAGCCGCTGTTTCTGGATTTCGGGGGGGCAGTCGACCACCAGCACGCGGTCAGCCTGCTCGCGCAGGAAGCCGGTCTCGGCATAGAGGGGCACATCTGCGACCACATAAGGTGATCGAGCCAGGCTGATGGCTTCCAGCGCCTGACGGCGGATCATCGGGTGGAGAATTTGTTCGAGCTGGTTTTTTTGCGCCGGATCGTTGAAAACGAGATCGCGGAGCGCTGCGCGGTTCAGGGTGCCATCGCTATTGAAGATGGCGTCGCCAAAAGTATCACGCAGCATGGGTAGCGCGGCACCTCCGGGGGCGGTGAGGCCATGGGCAATCTGGTCGGTATCGATGACGTCGATACCCAGTTTTTTTAGGTGGTCGGCCACGGCGGACTTACCGCAGGCAATGCCGCCCGTCAGGATGACCAGAGGCCGGTCTATGCACAGGGCGCTACCGTGATCCTGACCGGTGGACGGTGTGCTCATGCGAGGACCAGATTGTCCCGGTGGATCAGTTCGGGGGCGTCCAGGTAGCCGAGGCGTGCTTCAATCTCGGCGCTGGGGCAGCCGGCGATGCGCCGAGCTTCGCTGCTGGCGTAATTGATGAGACCGCGGGCGATTTCATGGCCGGTTTCGTCCAGACAGGCGACCACGGCGCCGCGCTCGAACTCACCCTCTACGGCGGTGACGCCGACGGGTAACAGGCTGCTACCGGCGCGCAGCGCCTTGCTGGCGCCGGCATCCAGTTGCAGGCGACCGGCCAACATTAGATGATCAGCCAGCCATTGCTTGCGAGCGGCCAGGGGTGGTTGGCTGGCGACGAGCAGAGTGCCCAGGGCTTCGCCCTTGAGGAGTCGGGGGAGCGCATTATCCGCACGCCCACTAGCGATGACAGTGTGAGCACCGCTTTTGGCAGCACGTTTGGCGGCCCAGATCTTGGTGATCATGCCGCCGGTGCCAATGTGGGTGCCGCTGCCGCCGGCCATGCGCTCGTATTGTTCGTCGCCGGCTGCGCCCTGGCTCACCAGTGTGGCGCTAGGATCTTTACGCGGGTCGGCGGTATAGAGACCTTCCTGGTCCGTCAGGATGATCAGCGCATCGGCTTCGATCAGATTGGCGACCAGAGCACCCAGGGTGTCGTTGTCACCAAAGCGGATTTCATCGGTAGCGACGGTATCGTTCTCGTTGATGATGGGCAGCACGCCCAGATCGAGCAGGGTGCTGATGGTGGCGCGGGCATTCAGATAGCGCGAGCGGTCGGCCAGATCTTCGTGGGTCAGTAGAATCTGCGCCGTGCGGATGCCGTGCGCGCCAAAGGCCTGTTGATAGGTCTGGGCCAGCCCCATCTGTCCGACGGCAGCAGCGGCCTGGAGTTCGGGAATGCTGCCGGGGCGCTTGTGCCAACCGAGTTGCTGCATGCCGCAGGCAATGGCACCCGAGGACACCAGCAGCAGGCGTCGGCCACTGGCTGCCAGAGTCGCCATCTGCGCCGCCCAGCTGTTGATGGCGTCGAGATCGAGGCCCGTGCCGTTATTGGTGATGAGCGCACTGCCAATCTTGACGACCAGCGTGCGGGCATCAATCAGAGGCTGGCGCGAGTCGGCTTGGTGCGATTCAGTCACCATCGCCTCCGTCAGCCGCATCATCGACGTCCGCATCTTCATCAATGTAGACCGTTTCGCCATCGGGCATCACGTCACGGATATCGTTTTCGGTGTGAACGGGCAGGGCGGGGGGCATGGCATCGAGCGCATCCTGGATCGCAAAGATCAAAGCCTTGGTGCCGTCACCGGTAATCGCCGCGATGCTGAAATGACGATCCGCTTTGCCGCCCGCTTTCTTGAATTTCTTCAGAAAGTCGTCGATGCGTTGTTGGCGTTCCTCTTCAGGAATCAGGTCCAGCTTGTTCAGGATGAGCCAGCGGGGTTTTTCGGCAAGGGTGGGATCGTATTTTTCCAGCTCGGCCGCAATGGCGATGGCATCGTGGACGGGGTCGGCTTCGGGATCGAAAGGCGCGAGATCCACGAGATGCATGATGAGACGTGTGCGCGCCAGATGACGCAGGAAACGGTGGCCGAGGCCGGCTCCTTCTGCGGCGCCCTCAATCACACCGGGAATATCGGCAATGACGAAGCTACGGTTTTCATCGGTTCGCACCACGCCCAGGTTGGGGTGAAGCGTCGTGAAGGGGTAATCGGCGACCTTGGGTTTGGCCGCCGAAACCGAACGAATGAACGTGCTCTTGCCAGCGTTGGGCAAACCGAGCAGGCCGACATCGGCCAGGACTTTCAGCTCCAGCTTGAGCATGCGCTCTTCGCCGAGCGTGCCGCGCGTGAACTGGCGCGGGGCGCGGTTGACGCTGGACTTGAAGTGGATGTTGCCGAGGCCACCTTTGCCACCCTGACAGACCAGGACCTTTTTGCCATCAACGTTCAGGTCATGCAGGACGACACCGGTTTCATAATCGGAAATTACGGTGCCCACGGGCATGCGGAGGGTAATGTCATCGGCGCCTGCGCCGTAGCATTCGGCACTCATGCCATTCTGGCCGTTACGCGCCAGGAACTTGCGGGTGTAGCGGTATTCGACAAGCGTGTTGATATTGCGGTCTGCCACGGCCCAGACGCTGCCGCCTTTGCCGCCATCGCCGCCGCTGGGGCCGCCCCGGGGCACATACTTCTCGCGGCGGAATGCGGCACAGCCATCACCACCCTTGCCGGCAATGACTTCGATACGCGCTTCGTCAATAAATTTCATGATGTTCTTCTGCTAAAGAAAAAGCCCTACCGGTGAGGATAGGGCTTTCGTGTGCCGGCGGGCAAGTGCCCGACCAGACACCTGTTACTGTGCCGGCTGAATAATGACCGTACGGCGCTTCTGGGCACCCTTGACCGCAAAGGTCACGATGCCGTCGATCAGCGCGAACAGGGTGTGATCCTTGCCCATGCCGACGTTATCGCCCGGGTGGAACTCGGTGCCACGCTGGCGAACGATGATGTTGCCGGCTTTGACCAGTTGACCGCCGTAGCGCTTGACGCCAAGTCGTTTGGCTTCTGAGTCGCGGCCGTTACGTGAACTACCGCCTGCTTTTTTGTGTGCCATGGTATGAGGCTCCTTTGCTAGACCGGATTAGCCTGCGATCGTATTGATCTGCAGCTCGGTGTAATTCTGACGATGGCCCTGATGCTTCTGGTAGTGCTTACGGCGACGCATCTTGAAGATACGGACCTTGTCGTGACGACCCTGGCTCAGAACCGTGGCCGAAACGCTCGCACCTGCCACCAGTGGCGCACCGATTTTTACGGCATCGCCTTCGCCGACCATGAGAACCTGGTCGAGGGTGATCTGGGTGCCAACTTCTGCCGGTATCTGTTCTACTTTAATTTTTTCACCTGCGGCAACGCGATACTGCTTGCCACCGGTTTTTATGACCGCGTACATGTTGGACTCCAAAGGGATATTGCAAAGAACTCGTAACTCTACCCAAAAAATCCTTTGTTGTCAAAGTCTTTTGGCCACCAAAGCGGCTC
>CAZRYZ010000083.1:0-3653 GCA_964604465.1 uncultured Dechloromonas sp.
CCCTCACCGGTTGGGCGTTTTCTTTTTCATTCAGGCGGCCAGTCTTCGTCGTAGGTGCTTCTCAAGCGCAACAACCAGGTTGATCGACAAACCAACCAGGATGCCGATCAACCAGGCATCGATGCCTAAAGGCGCGGTCTGGAACAGGAGGTTCATGGCGGGCAGGTAGATGACAAAGGCCTGCGCCAGAAGCAGTGCCGTAAAACCCCCCAGAATCCACGGATTGCTGAAGAATCCGACCGACCAGACCGACCCGTTCAGTGAGCGGCAGTTAAACAGGTAGAAGGCCTCACCCAGGGCAAACATATTCAGTGCCGCCGTACGAGCCGCCTCAATGCTGTGCCCCCGAGCGATCTCCCACTCAAAGTAGCTAAACGCGGCGACGGTCAGCATGAGCCCGACGATAACTGTTCGCAGGACGAGCGCCCGGGTCATGATGGGCTCATCCAAGGCCCTCGGCGGGCGATCCATGATGCCACGCTCCTTGCCCTCAAAAGCGATCGGTACTCCGATCAGCACCGCAGTCGACATATTGAGCCAGAGAATCTGCACCGGCAGGATCGGTAGGCTGAGCCCCAGCAGAATGGCCAACAGGATGATCAGACCCTCCCCGATATTCGTGGGGATCGACCAGGTGATGAATTTAACGAGATTGTCGTAAACACCGCGACCCTCTTCTACCGCAGCGGCGATGGTGGCGAAGTTGTCATCAGTGAGTACCATGGCCGCCGCCTCTTTCGAGACATCTGTACCAGTGACCCCCATGGCAATACCGATATTGGCCTGGCGCAGAGCTGGTGCATCATTAACGCCGTCACCCGTCATGGCCACGACATTGTCCAGCGACTGCAACGCCGTCACCAAACGCAACTTCTGTTCGGGGGCAACCCGGGCGAACACGGTCACCTCATCTGCTAGCCGCCGAAGCGCCTCGTCCGACAGGGCCTCGAGGTCACGCCCCTCGACCGCACGTATCGTGCCGTGCTGCGCGTCTTGCAAGCCAACCTGCTGGGCAATCGCTACGGCAGTCCCCCTATGGTCTCCGGTGATCATTTTGACGCGAATCCCCGCTCGCTGGCAGAGCGCGATGGCTGCCACAACCTCTGACCGGGGCGGATCGATCATGGCCTGCAGGCCAATCAGAGTGAGTCCAGAAGCCATGTCCTCATGGGTCAGGTCTTCCTTGCCGGCGCAATCGGCACGGGCAAAGGCCAGCACCCGCAAACCTTCGCCCGCAAACGCGCTGACCTGACGGAGGATGGTTGTCGTATCCAGCGGCTCTGGCGTCAGGTCTGCCCCCAGCTGGGAGGTACAACGCGGCAGCAAGGCCTCAATGGCCCCCTTGGCAAACATCACCGGTGTTCCACCGGTGATCGGCCGGTGCAGGGTTGCCATGATCTGGCGCGCCGATTCAAAGGGGATGGTATCCAGCCGCGGATAATCGTTGACGATCGACATCAGGCTCAGACCGCCTTTTTCAGCGGCGACCAGCAACGCCGCCTCGGTCGGATCCCCCTCGATGGACCACACGCCCTCACAGCGGTATAGACGCGCCTCGTTACACAGAGCACCAGCCTGCAGGAGCAGACTGAGCGCGGGCGTTGCCGCAGCCGCCACCGGCTGATCCCCCAGCATGAGGGCGCCATCGGGGTCATAGCCCGAACCGGTTGCGCGGTATACCAGGCCCCCCACCGCAAGGTACTGCACGGTCATGGCATTCTGGGTCAGCGTCCCGGTTTTATCAGAACAGATGACCGTCGTACCCCCCAGAGTTTCAACCGCTGGCAGCTTACGGATGATGGCATTACGACGGGCCATGCGGCGCACGCCAATCGCCAGGGTCATCGTCACGGCAACGGGCAAGCCTTCGGGAATCGCTGCCACCGCCAGCGCTACCGCCGCCGTAAACATCTGCAGCGGTGCCTCGCCCATGGCCCAACCCACGACAAAAGTCACCATGGCGAGGATCAGAATGGTCCACATCAGGAACCAGCTGAATCGGCCAATCTTGGCCATGAGCGGCGTTTCGAGGTCAGTCACTTCGGTGAGGAGCCGGTTGATCTGGCCGATCTCGGTGGCATCACCCGTGTTAAAGACCACGCCGGTGGCCGTGCCCTGAGTCACAAGGGTTGATGCATACGCCAAATTGCTCCGGTCGGCCAGCGGCGTTTCCGGCACCAGCGACATCGTCGACTTTTCGCTGGGCACCGACTCGCCGGTCAGTGAGGACTCGTCTACCTGCAGCCCTTTCACCTGGATGAGGCGCAGATCTGCCGGCACCTTGTCGCCCGGCTGCAAAAAAACAATATCTCCGGGCACCAGCCCGTGCGCATCAACCTGCTGACGCACACCCTCCCGAAGCACCATGGCATGGAAGGGCACCGCATGACTAAGCGCCCGGATGGCTTTGAGTGCGTTCATCTCCTGCACAAAGCCGATCACGGCATTAATGAATACAACGCCGGCAATGACGCTGGCGTCGACCCAGTCGCCCATCACCGCGGTAATCAGCGCCGCCGCCAGCAAAATCAGAACCAGGGGGTTCGCACACTGCGAGAGGAAGAGCATGAGGGGGCTCTTCCCCCGCCGGGCCGTCAGGCGGTTAGAACCGTGGCGCGCTAAACGCTCTGCGAAGTCTGCCCGGGATAAACCGGTCTCAGGGGCAACTGCCCAATAGCGCAACACATCAGGTGCCGCTAGCGCATGCGCCGGCGTTGCCGACGCGATGCCATTCTTTCCGGGCTGTGGCATCACCACCCGCTTACTGACCTTCCCGCTCCATCAGCAAGTAGGTGTTATAGGCATTCATCCGGTTGGCGAACTGGAACATGGGCACCTTTTCAAAACGTCCCCAGTTGGTATTTTTATAAACTTCTTCAAAGGGAATGAGCTCAGCTGCTCCCTTCCCCATGCTCTGACGCAGAAACACGAGATAATCCCGCGTCAACGCCATATCCTTGGCCGGATCGGTTGAGGCCGGCCCATGGCCCGGCACCATCACCTTGGCCGGGAACTTGAGCAAGGTATTGAGCGATTCGATCCACTGCCGGCTATCAGCCTGCCCGACAAAGGGAATGCGATTACGGAACACCAGATCGCCGGCAAAAAGCACGCGCGATTGCGGCAACCAGACGACCAGATCATCCGGCGTGTGCGAGGGCCCCACGGGAATAATTTCGAAATCGACACCGCCCACGATCAGTTTGATGGCGCCCTTGATGGGCTGGTCCGGCGGCATCAGCTTCGTGCTCTCATCCACCCAGGGAAAAAGCTCCTGGCGTGACGCCTCCAGGCGCAGTCGGGCCGTATCCGAGTTCAGGTACTCCCCCGAGGCCTCATGCGCCACAATGCGGGCACCCGCATCCTTGAAAACCTGCAAGCCGTACACGTGATCAGCGTGGTAATGCGTCACGATCACGGTGTTCAGTGGTTTGTCCGTCACTTTGCGAATCTGGGCAATCAGACGGCGCGCCAGTTCCGGCGAGCCCAGGGCATCAATGACCACCACACCCGCCGGCGTCACCACGAAGCCCGCATTGGAAATGAAGTTCTGGTTCGCAGACGAGCCCAGCTCGGATAGCCCCTCCACATAATAGATGTTGGGCGCCACCCGCTTGGCCTGCATGGCCGGCACCCCGGCGGAGGTTTCCTGC
>CAZRYZ010000084.1:0-3590 GCA_964604465.1 uncultured Dechloromonas sp.
AATCGAACTGGTGACCTTCGCATTACGAATGCGCTGCTCTACCGACTGAGCTACAGCGGCTCCAAGGCGCGGATTATAGCAAAATCTCCAAAAATCACGGCAATGGTTCACGTCCTGGCGCACCGTACTGAACCAGCCAAGCTTCTGCTACGGCTGAATTACCCGCCAGATAGCCCTCAACCACAAGTTGACGCTCTGGTGACGACGCATCGCCTCGCGGCTCTCTCCAATGCAATACGACCTGCGCACGGCAGGGTGATGCAGGCTGGGCTGAGGTGCAAACAACCTGCCAGTCTCGACGGAATGCCAGCCCCTGCTTACGAATCTCATCGGCACCACCGGTGGGCGTACCGCCCGTCCAACGCATAAAGCGCAACGTTTCCAGCTGCTCATTGGCCAGCCGAACCGCATGATCCATCGCTACCGTATCTGCCGAGCCGGCCAGCAGATAGAGCTGCAACCGGGCCAGTCCCATGAGCCCTACCCCCAGAATGACCAGGGCTACCAGCACTTCAATCAAGCTAAAACCTGTTTCGTCTTTGTGTTGGCTCTTTTGGGGTATGGCATTCATTCGCCGTCACTCCAGCTACCGGGAACCGGGACAAATACTCCAAGCTGAGATTGAGCCCGCTGGAGCACCCCCGGGTTGTAACTCAAGAATCCCCCCTGACTGATAACCAACGAATTCTCGGCAATGAGGGCACCATCAAGCACCCCGTTGCTCATCTGCACTCGGGTCAGTGCGGCCATGCTGTAGACCATTCCCGTAATACGAGCACCTCCGGCAATCTGCAAATTGCCGGTCGCGATGATAATCACAGGGGCGGCCGCTGATCCGATCACGCCATTGCCTAGGCGCGCATCCCCCTCCAGCCAGATGAGGCGCTGACCAATACCTGCGACACTGGCGCCACATTCACCCTGACAAGCCACCCGAGTCGACTGCCTCTGGATAAAGGCTTTATCCGCGCCGAACCATTGCTGGAAAAAGTCGTCCCCTGAGGTTTTAGCATAACGGGCATCATTAGCCACTTCTGCCTGATCCGGATTGACGCCGGTGGGGACCTGTCTTTGCACAGTTTCATCATGGGCAATGGCACCACCGGCATGCATCAGCATGCCGCGCACACCTGTCGAGAGGTTGGTGATCGTTACCGGGCCACTGATGTCCAGAGCTCCACGGGCTGATACCGTGGCAAATGGTATCTGGTGGATACCACCCCGCAATGCAATGATCTGCGACACCGCAGCACGACCACGTGCACAATCTGCAACGCAGCCCGTACTGTGAATTTTCAGCCGGATATCAGCGGCACCCAGCGATTCGCCCTTGAGCTGGACGGTTGTTTCAACACGATCACCCAGGGCTTCTTTGAATATCGGTCGGGTAATCGCATCATAGAATCCATTTCCTTTGGTCTCCGCCAGAATGGATTTGCGTTGTTCCGGGTCATTCAGTTGCGATATCGCCAAGGTCAGACCAGAATCTGCCGCGGCATAAGCCAGGCGGCTGCCATAGGCGTTCTGCGTGATTCGCATATCCACCAGGAAGTTCTTCTGGGAAAAAAGCAGGATCAGTGAGGCGGCCGCCAGAAGAATCAGTGCAATAGGTAAAACACCCAGTCCTGCCTGCTGTCTGTTAGCTTCCGGGTACAGCCTCATCGGACCAAGCCCAGATGAGAATTACGCACCATCACATTATCCGTTAGTTCACGGACGGTCGCAGCATCCGATTTCAAGCGGGTGCGCAAATGAACCTCCAACATCAATTGTGATGCCTGTAGGGCTTGGGGTGTGCCAGCTTTGCTGACCACGAGATGGGGCACAAAGCGCAGTTCGGTCACGGTCATGAAGGTGGCATCAGTAATCGTCTCCGCCGCCGAAGCCGACCCGGTATGCATCTGGACTGCACCATTCTTGGCGTCGAGTGAAAATCGTGCCTGAACAAGCTTTCCATCGGACTCACGGTACTGATAGGCCAGTGCACTCCCTGATTTACCCGATTGGACGGCCTCGCCATCAATCAGCCATGCGCCCGGCTGGTCTTGCAAGAAGGTCTGCGTCTGTCCTAGGTCGCCCGCGGCCTCCGGAAATTGCCCAGCGCGGCGAACATCCTGAACAATGATATCCATCACCGTCCGCGTATCCTGCTCCAGGCGGGCCAGCTGAATAGCCGCCGTATTGCCCTCGACGAGACGGTTGGTGAGCTGTAAGACTGCCCCCAATACCAAAAGGCCTAGGACCATCGCGACCAGTGTTTCGACCAGCGAGATTCCCCGCTGGCCCTGCAGATTACTGCCAGCAGGCCGCTGGCTCATAACGGGAATCCAGGCCCTGAGTGCGGAGGGTAAGTACCGCACAGGAGACGTCGCCCTGTCGATCCTCCATCTGGCCATCGCCGGCCAGTGCGCGTGCTGTTAATACATACTCCTGCGAGATACCGGGCTGTAGGCTCAGCTGATAATGCTTTGCCACGGGCGGTGCCGTCACCCATCCGGATGGGAGTGACGGTTGCGCCCCCAGTGTGGTCAGGCGCTGCTTTTCAATCGCCAGCTGCATACGCAGCAATTCAGCCCGGGCATCGGCACGGTAACTTCGCTTCATGTGACTGCTATAGCTCGGGTAGGCAATTGCAGCAAGGACCGACACGACGACCATGACGATCAACAGCTCGATGAGGGTAAACCCGCTTGCCCGAGCGACCTGACTGCGCGAACCCACGCGCATCGACTTACTCTTGGGCAGGGGGTTGCAAGCGCTGCGGCTTGACGATTTTGCCACCCTTACGATTGGGTAGTACCGCCAACACATAACCCGACAGCGAATAAACCAGGAAAAACCCGAATAACCAACCCGGCGGGTAACTTGAAATCAACGCCAAGGCCAGGGCAAAAGCGGCGACCACCACGAAGGGCACACTCTTACGGAGGTTAATGTCTTTGAACGAATAGAACTTGACGCTAGTCACCATGGTAACGCCGGCAAAGATGGTCAGAGGTGCCGCAATCCAGGCCACATCCGGCCCAGCTACACCAAGGTCACCCATGACCCAGATAAAGCCAGCAACCAGCGCGGCCGCCGCCGGGCTGGGCAAGCCCTGAAAGTAACGTTTGTCGCCCGTTTCCAGGGTGGTATTGAAACGCGCCAGACGCAAGGCCGCACCGGCACAGTACAGAAACGCTGCCATCCAGCCGAATTTGCCCATGCCACGTAATGCCCATTCATACACAATGAGCGCCGGTGCGGCGCCAAACGACACCATATCGGCCAGCGAGTCATATTCGGCGCCAAAAGCGCTTTGAGTTTTGGTCATGCGGGCAACGCGGCCATCTAAGCCATCTAACACCATGGCGACAAATACGGCCACAGCGGCCTGCTCATAGGCCCCATTCATGGCCTGAACGATGGCATAAAAACCGGCAAACAACGCGCCCGTCGTAAACAGGTTTGGAAGGATATAAATCCCCCGACGCTTAACGTCCGGATTAAAGAGAGATTTGCGCGGTTTCTTTTCGTTCAGCATTCGGCGGGGTGAATTACGCAGCTTGATCCAGTTCGGCAATGACCGTGGATGAAGCATACACCTTATC
>CAZRYZ010000085.1:0-3505 GCA_964604465.1 uncultured Dechloromonas sp.
ACGTGGCACACCAGTATGGCAAGACCGCCACCTTCATGCCGAAGCCGATCGTTGGCGACAACGGTTCGGGCATGCACGTTCACCAGTCGATCTGGAAGGACGGCAAGAACCTGTTCGCTGGTGACCAGTACGCTGGCCTGTCGGAAACTGCCCTGTACTACATCGGCGGTATCATCAAGCACGCCAAGGCCCTGAACGCCATCACCAACCCGGGTACCAACTCGTACAAGCGTCTGGTGCCGCATTACGAAGCTCCGGTGAAGCTGGCTTACTCGGCCAAGAACCGTTCGGCTTCGATTCGTATCCCGTTCGTGGCTTCGACCAAGGCGCGTCGTATCGAAACCCGTTTCCCGGATCCGATCGCCAACCCTTACCTGTGCTTTGCCGCACTGCTGATGGCCGGTCTGGATGGTATCCAGAACAAGATCCACCCGGGCGATCCGGCTGACAAGAATCTGTACGATCTGCCGCCGGAAGAAGATGCCAAGATCCCGACCGTGTGTGCCAGCCTCGACGAAGCTCTGGATGCACTGAAGGCCGATCACGAGTTCCTGACTCGTGGTGGTGTTTTCTCGAAGGACTGGATCGATTCGTACATCGATCTGAAGATGGAAGAAGTCAACAAGGTACGTATGACCACGCACCCGGTTGAGTTCGAAATGTACTACTCGTGCTAATCGTCATTAGCCGCGAAACGTTGCAGAGCCGCTAACGGCGAACGCAAGCAGGGAGGGACGGTTCGCCGTCCCTCTTTTGTTTTCAGAGACCGAATTTCATGAACGCCAAGCTTAAGACGATCCGACCGAGCCCCTCGACGCCAACGCCTGCACACTACGCCGGCCTGGAGCTCTTGTCCTCGGCCGCAGTCGTGCTCGACCGCTCGCAGCACATTGTCTACCTCAATCCGGCGGCCGAGAATCTTTTGCGCATCAGTCAGCGGGCGGCGATTGATCGCGATCTATTTCAGGTCATTGGCGTGACACCGGAGCTGGTCAGCGCCATCATGAAGTCGCTGAGTAACAAGTGGGGCTACAGTGGCCAGAACATCCAGATTGAACGCGGCGATGAGTTGCTGCATGTGGATTGCACCGTCACGCCTCTGGATGAAGCGGATAGCGGGTTATTGATCGAATTGCGTCCCGTGGATCAGCAGTTGCGGGCACGCCGGGAAGAGCGGCTCATCGAGCTGCAATTGCGTCATCGTGAGTTGATGCGCAATCTGGCCCACGAGATCAAGAATCCGCTTGGGGGAATTCGCGGCGCGGCCCAGTTGCTTGAACACGAACTTCCAAATCCAGCGCTGCGCGAATATACGCAGGTCATCATCAAGGAAACCGATCGTCTGCAGGATTTGATGCAGCGTCTGTTGCAACCGCACCAGGGCATGCAGCCGGCGCCGACCAATCTGCACGAAATTCTGGAGCGGGTGCGCAGTCTGATTCTGGCCGAGTTCCCCAAAACACTCACCGTCCGCCGGGATTACGACACCAGTCTCCCCGAGATTACTGCGGACCGGGAGCAGTTGATCCAGGCGGTACTGAACATCGCGCGCAACGCCGCGCAGGCCATGGCGGCAAGTCCCGACCATGGAGGGCAGATTACACTGCGAACACGGGCTGTTCGCCAAGTGACCCTGCTCAAACATCGCTGGAAGTTAGCCATCGAGTTACAGGTCATCGATAACGGCCCGGGAATTCCGCGCAGTATCCTTGATCGTATGTTTTATCCTCTTGTGTCCGGTCGGGAGGGTGGCACGGGGCTGGGTCTGACCATTGCCCAGAGTTTTATCCAGCAGCATCAGGGCACAATCGAGTGCGAGAGCAAGCCAGGCCATACCCAGTTCATTATCCGCCTGCCCGTTGCCTGACACGTTAGAATGATTGAGTTGCGCGGGTTTGCACGGACATTGACCAAAGTCGGCACGGTAATTGCTCAATGTCCGGTAGAAACCCACAAGGTCGCGTTGTGCGACCAGCAGGACGCTGATAGTCCGCGGGGGCGCAATAGGAGATACCGAAGATGAAGTCTGCGTGGATTGTTGATGATGACCAGTCTATCCGCTGGGTGCTGGAGAAAGCCCTTGGCAGGGCAGGCATTTCGTACCGTAGTTTTGATCATGCCAACGATGTCATCAATGCTCTGGAAGCAGGCGAGGCTGTCCCGCAGGTGCTGGTCTCCGACATCCGGATGCCCGGGCCATCTGGTCTGGATCTCCTGGCACGTATCAAGGCGAAGTTTCCAGATCTGCCCGTCATCATCATGACGGCTTACTCCGATCTGGAGAGTGCTGTGGCAGCCTTCCAGGGTGGTGCGTTCGAATACCTGGCCAAACCCTTTGATGTGGATCAGGCGATTGCTCTCATCCAGCGGGCGATGGCGCAGTCGGCTAAACCAGCTGCCGCGGCCGGCGAAGAGCCCGGGGTGCCAGAGATTCAGGGTCATGCCCCCGCCATGCAGGAAGTCTTCCGTGCCATTGGCCGGCTGTCCAATTCCAGCGCTACGGTGCTGATTACGGGTGAATCCGGTTCCGGTAAGGAGCTGGTCGCGCGTGCACTGCATCGTCATAGCCCGCGCGCCAAGAAACCTTTTATTGCCATCAATACCGCCGCGATCCCGCGGGATCTGCTGGAGTCCGAGCTATTCGGGCATGAGCGCGGTGCTTTCACCGGAGCCGCGACCCAGCGTCGGGGTCGTTTTGAAGAGGCCGATGGCGGCACCCTGTTTCTGGATGAGATCGGCGATATGCCGGCTGAATTGCAGACCCGCCTATTGCGGGTGCTGTCCGATGGTAACTACTACCGGGTCGGGGGGCATCAGCCCATCAAATCCAATGTGCGCGTCATTGCCGCCACGCATCAGAATCTAGAAGAGCGGGTCCACCAGGGGCTATTTCGTGAGGATCTCTTTCACCGCTTGAATGTGATTCGCTTGCGCTTGCCGCCCTTGAAAGAGCGGCGTGAAGACATCCCGGATCTGGCGGAGCATTTCCTAGCCAAGAGCGCGCGTGAGTTGGGGGTCGAGACCAAACGCCTGACACCGGCGGCGATGTCCTTCCTGACAACGCTCGCTTTCCCGGGGAACGTGCGGCAACTGGAAAACCTCTGTCACTGGTTGACGGTCATGGCACCTGGCCAGACGGTCGACGTTAATGACCTGCCCCCCGAGTTGCGTCATGGCGTCACGGTGGCGGTTCCCGCCATGACTCCCACTGCATTGGCAAAAGGGGGCACGGCCCCGGCTACGAACGGGTCCGCCCCGCTAAGCGATGCACAATGGACCGATTTGCTGGCCCGGGAGGTAGATCTCTTGCTGCTGAGTGCTGACCCGGCCCAACCCGGCGGCAGCCAGCTGCATACCGTTCTGATGCAGGCATTCGAGCGGACACTGATTGACCGGGCATTGCGTCGTACCGGGGGGCGTCGTATCGAAGCAGCACAGTTACTGGGCATCGGCCGTAATACAATTACGCGCAAGATCCAGGAACTGAAGCTTGATGAGGATACCC
>CAZRYZ010000086.1:0-3388 GCA_964604465.1 uncultured Dechloromonas sp.
TGCCGGTGCTATGATCGGCGCGGTTTGTGATTTCTGAAGGAAAAAGACATGATCAAGGTCGGGATTGTTGGGGGTACCGGGTACACGGGCGTGGAACTGCTGCGTTTGCTGGCGGTTCACCCGGGGGTTGAACTGAAGGCGATTACCTCGCGCGGTGATGCCGGGCTGCCGGTGGCCGAGATGTTCCCCAACCTGCGTGGGCGTGTCGACCTGGCCTTTGAAGACCCGGCCAAGGCCGACCTGGGTGCATGCGATGTGGTGTTCTTCGCCACGCCGAACGGGATTGCCATGCAACAGGCACCGGAGTTGCTGGCCAAGGGCGTGAAGGTCATTGACTTGGCCGCTGATTACCGGATTAAAGATATTCCGACCTGGGAGAAATGGTACGGCATGACGCATGCCAGCCCGGATTGGGTGGCCAAGGCCGTGTATGGTTTGCCAGAAATTAATCGGGATGCCGTGAAGAAGGCGCAACTGATTGCCAACCCGGGTTGCTACCCGACGGCGGTACAGCTGGGCTTTTTGCCGCTGATTGAGGCCGGTGTGGTGGATGTAAGCTCGCTGGTGGCCGATGCCAAGTCGGGCGTCTCGGGTGCTGGGCGAAAGGCCGAGGTGCATACGCTGTTTGCTGAAGCCAGTGATAACTTCAAGGCCTACGGTGTGCCGGGTCACCGGCATCTGCCGGAGATTCGTCAGGGGCTGTCGATTGCGGCTAATAAGGATGTGGGCCTGACTTTTGTGCCACACCTGACGCCGCTGATCCGCGGTATTCATGCCACGCTGTACGCGCGCATCACCCAGGAAGCGGATTTCCAGAAGCTGTTTGAAGAGCGCTACAAGGGCGAGGCTTTTGTCGATGTGCTGCCCGCCGGTAAGCACCCGGAAACCCGTTCGGTACGCGCTTCGAACGTTTGCCGCATTGCCGTGCACCGGCCACAGGGCGGCGATACACTGGTGATTCTGTCAGTGATCGATAATCTGGTGAAGGGGGCGGCGGGGCAAGCGGTGCAGAATATGAACCTGATGTTTGGGTTATCCGAGACCAGTGGTCTTGAAATCGTGCCCGTATTGCCCTGATCTTGTAGGGGTTTTGTTTTGGCGCCTTTGTGCTTAAATAAGATATCTGAGTATTTTGCTGGAGTATATGAACATGTCTGAAGTGGCCGAAGTAACAAGCGCCGAAGCGCCGACGGATTTCCTGACCTTTACCGATGCTGCGGTGGAGAAGGTGCGGGATCTGATCGCCGAAGAGAACAACCCGAACCTCAAGCTGCGTGTTTTTGTCACCGGTGGTGGTTGTTCGGGCTTCCAGTACGGCTTCACCTTTGATGAAGAGGTGAATGACGACGATACGCCCGTTGAAAAAGGCGGGGTCACGCTACTGATCGATTCGATGAGTTACCAGTATCTGGTAGGTGCGGAGATCGATTACACCGAAGGGCTGCATGGTTCGCAGTTTGTGATCCGCAATCCGAATGCGACCTCTACCTGCGGTTGTGGCAGCTCGTTTTCGGTTTAAGCCGGCGTAATATTCCCGAGAATGCGCGGGCCGGCCGCACCGGTGACCGCGCTCAGGTTGCCGGGTAGGCCATCCAGCGTGCGCTGCGCCAGCCAGGCAAAAGCCGCGGCTTCGATGTGGCTGGGGTCGAGGCCATAGCGGGCCGTAGTGTCCACCGTCATGTTAGGGAGCTCGGCGGCTAAAGCCTTCATGAGTTCGGTGTTGTAGGCACCCCCGCCGCAAACCAAGAGCTCAACAGCCGGTCCGCAAAAGCGGCGAACGGCATCAGCGATGGTTTTAGCAGTAAAGGCAAGCAGGGTGGCCTGTACGTCTTCCGGGCTGAGTTGATAGGGCTCGGCGAGGGCGCGGATCCACTCCAGATTAAACTGTTCGCGGCCACAGCTCTTGGGTGGCGAGACTTCAAAAAACTCATGGTTCAGTAACGCTTGCAGTAGCGCTTCATGAGGTTTGCCGAGGGCCGCAAAGCCGCCGTCACGATCGAATCGTTCGCCCGTATGGGCCTCGACCCAGGCATCCATCAGGACATTGCCTGGGCCACAGTCAAAGCCAATCACACGCGCTTCGGATCCCGGAGGCGGTAGATAGGTGAGGTTGGCCATGCCGCCGATATTGGCGATGATGCACCCGCCTTTCTGGCGTGCCGGGTTAAATACGCTCGCGTGAAAAACCGGCACAAGCGGGGCGCCTTGGCCGCCAGCGGCAATGTCTCGCTGTCGAAAGTCGCTGATGACGGTGATGCCGGTAGATTCAGCCAGTACATGCGGGGCGTTCAGTTGCAGTGAGTAGCCGCTGCCCGGCTGGTGTCGGATGGTCTGGCCATGGGCGCCAATGGCGGTAATCTGAGCCGGGTCGATGCCTGTTTTCTGGAGTAGCCCGGCAACGGCTTGTACATAGCAGGCGACGAGCGCCTGACCGGCGATCTGGCCGCGGTGCAGTTCGTTGTCCTGCGGGTGTTGCAGGGCCAGAAACTCGAGGCGTAGGGGCTGCGGCATAGGCACAAAGTGATGCCCGGCAATTTCCATGCGGGGCGAGCCCATGTCGGGCTGGCGCATCAGCACCGCATCCACCCCATCCAGGCTGGTGCCAGACATAAGGCCAATAAAATGGCGGGTAGTCGTTGTCATGGTGCTCTGTGATGACGAATTCAAGCCGGTGCCCCTGTCTGTTGGGTAAAATGCGCATTCATTGGTTGAAGTCTACTGTATCTGGGGTCGCATTTTGGAACAACATATCAAGGACGCGCTGGCGCTGATCAAGCGCGGGTCGGACGAGCTGCTGGTTGAGGCCGAGCTGGTCGAGAAGCTCAAGAAAGGTCAGCCGCTGCGCGTGAAGGCGGGATTTGACCCCACGGCACCGGATCTGCACCTGGGCCATACTGTGCTGATCAACAAGCTGCGTCACTTCCAGGATTTGGGGCATCAGGTATCGTTCCTGATTGGCGACTTTACCGGCATGATCGGTGACCCGACGGGCAAGAACACCACGCGTCCACCGCTGACGCGCGAGCAGGTGGAAGAGAATGCCAAGACCTACCAGGAGCAAGTGTTTCGCATTCTGGACCCGGCCAAGACCGAGATCTGCTTTAACTCGAGCTGGTTCAACGAGCTGGGCGCGGCCGGCATGATTAAACTCGCCGCGCAGAACACCGTAGCACGTATGCTGGAGCGCGACGATTTTTCGAAGCGCTATGGCAATAATCAGCCGATTGCGATTCACGAATTTCTCTACCCGCTGTGCCAGGGCTACGACTCGGTGGCGATGAAGGCCGATATCGAGCTGGGCGGTACCGATCAGAAGTTCAACCTGCTGATGGGCCGCGAGTTACAGAAGCATTACGGCCAGAGCCCGCAGTGCATTCTGACGATGCCG
>CAZRYZ010000087.1:0-3275 GCA_964604465.1 uncultured Dechloromonas sp.
GCGGCAACGGTCGGGTCAAAACTTTCCGGCAAACCGGCAGATGACATCCTGATCTGTCCCGTTGAAAAACGGCGAATGATACCATCCGCCAGTCGAATTGTTGAGCATTTTCTTGCAATAAAGACCCCCCCAACTCATTGAAAGCGCACCAAACATGACTTCGCAGATGCCTTCCGACAAGCCGCGGCGATTGATCCTTGGTTCCAGCTCGGCATACCGGCGGGAACTTCTGGGGCGCCTGGGCGTCGATTTCGAGGTGATGAGCCCCGATATCGACGAGTCTGCGCACCCCGGTGAACACCCCGCGGCCCTAGCGCGACGCCTAGCCCGGGAGAAGGCACAGGCCATTGCCAGGACGCTGCCCGCCGACCAGCGGCATGCCCTCATTATCGGGAGCGACCAAGTTGCCGTGCTCGATGACCAGATCTATGGCAAACCCGGCAATCATGCCAAGGCAGTCGAGCAACTCCAGGCGCTGAGTGGTCGGGCGGTGGTTTTCGAGACAGCGCTATGCCTCTATGATGCCGCCGCAGATCGGACTTATGAAGACCTGGTCAGTACCGACGTCGAGTTCCGTGAGCTCAGCCTAGACGAAATCGAGGCTTATCTGGCCAGAGAGCCGGCCTACGACTGTGCCGGTTCGGCCAAATCCGAAGGGCTGGGCATCGCCTTGCTCGACCGGCTCAGTGGCGACGACCCCACGGCACTGATCGGACTCCCCCTGATTGCACTTTGCCGCCTACTGCGCCTGGCCGGTTTTAACCCACTGACCTCGGCATATTGATGACACAGGAACCCTCCCCGGCTAAATCACCTCTCGTGGCGCTGCACCTGATCCCGGTGCCGCTCTCGGCATTAAATTGCGCCGACCCAACACACAGCCTGCCCGCTAATCTCATCGTTTTGATCCGGGAACTGCGGCATTTCGTCGTGGAAAACGCTAAAAGCGCCCGGGTTTTCCTCAAATCGGTGGATATGCCGGTGCCCATCGCAGATTTGAACATCACGGAACTCCCCGGACGAGGCAAACTGGGTAAATCCAGCACCCTTCAGAATGAATTGGATGCCTTGTTGGCCCCATTGGCACACCAACAACCTGTAGGCTTATTGTCGGAGGCTGGTTGCCCGGCCATTGCCGACCCCGGGGCCGAACTGGTCGAGCGCGCCCATCAGCGGGGGTATCGGGTCATCCCGCATATTGGTCCCTCCTCTCTACTACTCGCCCTCATGGGCTCCGGATTGGGGGGGCAGTGCTTTGCCTTCCACGGATATCTGCCACAGGACGAGCAGGAATGCCAAAAAGCGATTAACCGCCTTGAAAATGCCTCTAAAACACACGATCAGACACAAATCGTGATCGAAACGCCGTATCGTAACCAGCGACTGTACGATTATCTGGTCAAAACGCTCCGCCCGGAGACTCGCCTGTGTGTGGCCATGGCCTTAACGACACCTGAGGAACAACTCCAGACCCGGACCGTGGGCGACTGGCGCAAGCAGCCGCACACCCCCTTTGAAAAACGTCCAACGGTATTTTTATTCAAGCAATAACAATCTATTAGCCAGACTTCATAAACCAGTTTGACAGATCGGGAATCGAGTCAACCACCCCCACCGGTGCGCAGGACATGAGCGCATCCAGACCATGCGCACCGTGGGTCACGGCCAAGCCATGCGCCCCGGCATTACGCGCCATCAGCAGATCGTGCGTCGTATCTCCGATCATGAGTGTGCGTTCAGGATCCACCGCAAAGTTATCGATGATTTGCTGCAACATCAGTGGGTCAGGCTTCCCCCGGGTCTCATCCGCCGTCCGGGTCATATCGAAATACCGCCCCAGACCGCTATGCCCTAGCGCCCGATCCAGACCCAGACGGCTTTTTCCAGTTGCCACCGCCAGCCAGCGATGCTGCGCCTGAAGCTGCTTTAATAGAGATTCCACGCCGTCAAACAGTGTTAACTCATGGTCTCCGGACAGGTAATGCCGTCGGTAGGCATTGACCAGATCGTCATAACGGCTTTCCGGTAGATCAGGGACGGCATGTTGCAATGCCTCGCGGAGCCCCATGCCGATCACATAGCGCGCCCGGGAATCGTCCGGCGGTTCAACACCTACCTCACGGCTAGCCGCCTGAATTGCCCTGACAATGGCACCCGTTGAATCAAGCAACGTGCCATCCCAATCAAATACAACAAGGTCGTATCGTCTATTGCTCATGTAGATTATTAAGTTTTAATGGCGCGCAGTAATCGATAAAATCTTGCAATTCGGGGGGGAGCGGTGCCTCGATCACGAGTAATTCACCGGTCACTGGATGCTTACAACGTAAGCTCGCCGCGTGCAGAAACATACGGCTCAATTGCCCGGAAGCTGCCAGGGATTTATTTAAGGCGAAATCACCATATTTATCATCCCCCACAATCGGCAACCCCAGGCTTGCCAGGTGGACCCGGATCTGATGCGTTCGCCCGGTTTTAAGCCGAGCCTCAACCAACGCAAATCCGTTAAGTTGCTGTTTTAAAAAAAAATGTGTTTCAGCAGGCCGTGTTTCCGGGTGGGCGAGATCACGGCCGCGCGCCACCCGCACCCGTCGTTCTCCTTCAGGAGTCAGGTACTTGTAAAGCGGCTCAGTCACTTTGAGGACCTGCCCGGGCTTGCCGTGTGTCCACTGCCCCGGTACGAGTGCCAAATAACGCTTATCGCCCCGCTGCTCGCGAAACATCTCGTGCAATCCGACGAGTGCAGCCCGACGCTTGGCCACAAGTAAAACTCCCGAGGTTTCTCGGTCAAGACGATGAGCCAGCTCCAGAAAGCGTGCATCGGGCCGCTGAGCGCGCATGGCCTCGATCGCCCCCCAGGCCAGACCGCTACCCCCGTGAACCGCGATACCACAGGGCTTGTTGATGGCCAACAGTGTCTCATCCTCGAAAAGAACGGGAAGTGCCACGTCCGGAGCCACCGGTGGCCGGTCCTCAACAAACGCACTGGTGCGCACCGGCGGCAAACGGAGCTCATCACCGGCGTTTAGGCGTAGATCTGGCTGACAACGACCGCCATTTACCCGAACCTCGCCACTGCGAACAATCCGGTATATCCGGCTTTTGGGGACACCCTTCAGGGTACGCAGCAGGTAATTATCGAGGCGCTGACCCGCCTCCTCTTCCGTCACGGATCGACGCTGCACGCCCATGGAAGCGGGTGTTTTTTGCTCTTTTTTCACCGCTTTTTGTACAAAAGACGTTTTGGACGTTTGATTACTACGTGACATGCCTTA
>CAZRYZ010000088.1:0-3158 GCA_964604465.1 uncultured Dechloromonas sp.
ACATCGGACGCAAAAAAGATCATTTGATCGTAACCGACTGGATCACCACATCTTCCTTGGGCACGTCTTGAAAACCAAGGGTGGTAACGGTTTTGACGGCCTTGATCTTGTTGACCGTATCCATCCCGTCGGTAACTTTACCGAACACGGCGTAGCCCCAACCCTGCGGGCTTTCGTTCTTGAAGTTCAAAAAGTCGTTATCGGCCACATTGATAAAGAACTGGGCCGAGGCAGAGTGAGGGTCACCGGTACGCGCCATGGCAATGGTGCCGGTCGTATTTTTCAGGCCGTTGTTGGCCTCGTTCTTGATCGGGGTATGTGTATCTTTCTGCTTCATACCCGGGGCAAAGCCGCCACCCTGGATCATGAATCCATTGATGACGCGGTGAAAGATCGTGTTGTCGTAATGGCCTTCGCGGGCATAGGTCAGAAAATTCTCGACGGTTTTGGGTGCGTGTTCGCTATCGAGTTCCAGCGTAATCGGGCCGTAATTGGTATTCAGCACAACGGTTTGCATGTGGGTTTTCTCCTAAGGGGGCACGGGGACGTGCTATATTCCAAGGCACATTTTATCTGCATTTGACCGCAATGCTCTCGATCTATAACACCCTGGCCCGCGAAAAAACCCCGTTGAAACCAATCCACCCCGGGCAGGTACGCATGTACGTCTGTGGCATGACGGTTTATGACTTTTGCCACCTTGGCCACGCCCGGGTCATGGTGGTCTTCGACATGGTCTACCGCTGGCTGATGGCGCAGGGCTATCAGGTCGAGTACGTGCGAAACATCACCGATATTGACGATAAGATCATCAATCGCGCCAACGAACGGCGCGAGACGATTCAGCAACTCACCGATCGTTATATCGCTGCCATGCATGAGGACAGCGATGCACTGGGAGTGTTGCGCCCGACTCAAGAGCCCCGTGCCACCGAGTATGTACAGGAAATGCTGGATCTAATTGGTACGCTGGAAGAAAAAGGGCTGGCCTATCAGGGCGGTGACGGCGACGTGAACTTCGCCGTGCGCAAATTCCCCGGTTATGGCAAGCTCTCCGGTAAATCACTGGATGACCTCCGCGCCGGTGAGCGTGTGGCCGTGGCCGGTGCCAAGGAAGACCCGCTCGACTTCGTGCTCTGGAAGCATGCCAAAGCCGGTGAGCCGGCCTGGGGCTCGCCCTGGGGGGATGGTCGGCCGGGTTGGCATATCGAATGCTCTGCCATGAGCAGTGCGCTGCTGGGCAATCATTTCGACATCCATGGCGGTGGGGCCGACCTGCAGTTCCCGCACCACGAGAATGAAATCGCCCAGTCCGAAGGCGCCCATGGGGGTACCTTTGCCAATATCTGGATGCACAACGGTTTCATCCGCGTCGAGAAAGACGGCATCGAAGAGAAGATGTCCAAGTCCCTGGGCAACTTCTTCACCATCCGTGATGTGCTCAAGGTCTATGACCCCGAAATCATCCGCTTCTTCATTCTGCGTGCGCAGTACCGCAGCCCGCTGAATTACTCGACCGCGCATCTGGATGATGCGGGTCATGCACTGGAACGTTTGTACACCGCGCTCCGTAATGTGCCAGCAGTGGATGCCGCTGTAGACTGGAACAGTCCTTATGGCCAGAAGTTTGCTGCCGCCATGAACGATGATTTCAATACACCAGAAGCCATGGCAGTATTGTTTGAATTAGCTCAAGCCGTCAACCGTGATCAGTGCGCTAAGCTGGCCGGGCAACTCAAGGTGCTGGCCGGTGTGCTGGGGCTGTTGCAGCGGACCCCGGAAGCGTTCCTGCAGCGTTCCACGGGTATGGATGCCGATGGCCTGACGCCCGAGCAGATTGAAGCCAGAATCCAGGAACGTCTGGATGCCCGCAAAGCCAAGGACTTTGCGACCGCCGACCGTGTCCGAAACGAACTGCTGGAAGCCGGGGTCGTGCTGGAAGATACGCCACAGGGCACGATCTGGCGAAGAGCCTGATCGTACAGCGATGACACTCAGACCGCAGCTGGCGCACGCTGAACGCGCCATGCTGCTTATCCTGGCGGGTATCCAGTTCTGTCATGTGCTGGATTTCATGATCATGATGCCGCTGGGCCCCTATCTGATCAGCGCCCTGGGCGTTTCAACGCACGAGTTTGCCTTGCTGGTTGCCAGCTACAGTTTTAGTGCGGCGGCTGCCGGATTACTGATTGCCCCGATCGTTGATCGCTTCGAGCGAAAGCGCTTCCTGTTGGCCATTTTTGCGGCCTTCGCCATTGCGACCTTGCTCTGCGCGTTGTCACCGGGTTTTCTGACTTTGCTGATCGCACGCGGCATGGCCGGCGTTTTTGGCGGCATGATGGGTGCACTGGTTCATACCATGGTGGCTGATGCCATACCCTTTGAGCGGCGGGCCCAAGCAACCGGTTTTGTCGCGACTGCCTTCTCCGTCTCCAGTATCGCGGGTGTCCCGCTGTCATTGTGGCTGGCGGATGCATTGGGCTGGCAAGCGCCCTTTGTACTGATCACACTACTGAGTGCAGGACTCATCTGGTTGGGTATCCAGCGCTTGCCGGATTTTCGTGCCCATCTCGATGTGCATCGTGAAGAGCGGGCGATTCGTCAGATGTTGCGTGTGGCGGTCGAGCCAAATCATTTGCGTGCCATGCTACTGACCTGTCTCGTCATCTTCGGCGGCTTTACCGTCATCCCGTACATCACGCTCTACACCATTGCCAATGTGGGCATTGCCAGCGATCGTATTCCCGCGATCTATTTCCTGGGCGGTGCGGCCACGCTGGTCAGTGCCCGACTGATTGGCGCTCTGGCTGACCGATTTGGCAAGGTTAGGGTGTTCCGGATCGTCGCCATTGGTGCCTGCATCCCCGTATTGCTGGTCACGCAACTGGCTCAGGTGTCGTTGCTTGTCTGGCTGTGTATCACCACGATCTTCTTCATTCTGGTCTCTGGTCGCATGGTGCCCTTGCTGGCGATTGTCGGCGCCGCTGTCAAACCGCAGGAGCGCGGTACCTTCCTCTCACTCAATGCCACCGTCCAATCGATGGCCATGGGTCTGGCCAGTATGGTGGGCGGTATCTTCATTACCCAATCACCGGATGGCCTCATGAGTGGGTACGGCTGGGTGGGTTTGGTCGCCGCCAGCTTTAATGTATTGGCCG
>CAZRYZ010000089.1:0-3123 GCA_964604465.1 uncultured Dechloromonas sp.
GCCAGTCCAGCCAGTTCGGCGCGCATGGCAGCAATGGTGGCAGCGTAATCCGGCGTATTAAAAATGGCTGAACCGGCCACAAAGGTATCGGCACCGGCGCGTGCGACTTCAGCAATGTTATCGATCTTGATACCACCGTCCACTTCCAGGCGGATGATGCGCCCTGTCTGTGCGGTGTAAGCATCAATCTTGGCGCGCACAGCGCGCAGCTTATCCAGGGTAGCGGGAATGAATGACTGCCCCCCGAAGCCGGGGTTAACCGACATGAGCAGCACCAGGTCAAGCCGGTCCATCACCCAGTCCAGAAGCTCGATGGGCGTGGCTGGATTAAGCACCAGACCCGCCTTGCAGTCGAGGGAACGTATCAGGTTCAGTGAACGGTCCACGTGCGGCGAGGCTTCCGGGTGGAAACTAATCCAGTCGGCCCCCGCCTTGGCGAAGGATTCGATGAGCCCGTCCACCGGCGTTACCATCAGGTGGACATCAATCGGTGCTTTGGTGTGCGGTCGGATCGCTTCACACACCAGCGGCCCCACCGTGAGGTTCGGCACGTAGTGGTTATCCATCACGTCAAAATGGATCCAGTCAGCACCCGCGGCGATCACATTGCGGACTTCTTCGCCCAGTCGGGCAAAGTCAGCCGAGAGAATGCTGGGGGCAAGGGTGAACATTGTATTTAGCCTTTCGTCGCCGCGGCGACCCGAGGCAGAATCTGGTCGAGCGCCGTTTCCAGATGCGTCACGACCCGGTCAATATGCAGGAGTTTCTCGAGACCGAAGAGCCCCACCCGGAAGGTACGGAAATCCGGCCCCTCGCCACACTGCAACGGCACCCCAGCGGCGGTTTGCAGCCCGACTTCAATGAACTTCTTGCCGCTCTGGATCTCGGGGTCATCGGTATAGGAGACCACCACGCCGGGCGCCTGGAATCCGGGCGCGGCGACACTGGGGAAGCCGCGCGATTCGAATAGTTGGCGCACCTTGCGACCAAGCGCTTCCTGCTGCTGGCGCAGGTAATCAAAGCCGTGCGAACGCGTCTCGAGCATGACGTTGCGCAACGTTCTCAGCGAATCGGTGGGCATGGTCGTATGGTAGATATGGCCGCCGTTCTCATAGGTTTCCATGATCTGGCGCCATTTTTTAAGGTCGCAGGAGAAGCTGCTGCTCTGCGTTTGTTCCAGGCGCTGCTGGGCGCGCTCACTCAGACCAATCAGCGCACAACAGGGCGAACTGCTCCAGCCCTTCTGTGGGGCGCTGATCAGGACATCGACCAGATTGGCTTTCATGTCGACCCAGACCGCACCGGACGCAATGCAATCGAGCACGAAAAGGCCGTCGACAGCACGGACTGCCTCGCCCACGGCACGCAGGTAAGACTCCGGCAATATGATGCCGGCGGCGGTTTCTACGTGCGGTGCAAAGACGACGGCGGGCTTGTCACGAAGGATGGTGGCAACCACCTCGTCGATCGGCGCCGGCGCAAATGGCGCCTTAGGTTGGTCTGATACCTGGCGCGCCTGCATGACGGCGACATCGTTAGAGAGGCGCCCCGCTTCAAAGATCTGCGTCCAGCGGTAACTGAACCAGCCATTACGCAGAATCAGGCATTTCTGGTCCTGCGCGAACTGCCGCGCCACAGCCTCCATGCCGTAGGTGCCACTACCCGGAATCACCACCGTGGCATCGGCCTGATAGACCTCTTTGATCACCGCCGAGATGTCGGTAATGACCTGCTTGAACTGATTCGACATGTGATTGAGCGAACGGTCGGTATAAACAACCGAAAACTCGAGCAATCCATCAGGGTCAACAGCGGGCAGCAATCCGGGCATGGTGTGCTCCTAGGTGTCAGCTTCGATAGTCGGCGTTGATTTTGACGTAGTCATACGAGAGATCGCAGGTCCACACCGTGGCCTCGGCCTGGCCGCGTGCCAGATCGATGCGGATGGTAATTTCAGCATCCCGCATGATGGCCGCGCCCTGCTCTTCGGTATAGGCAGCCGCACGGCCACCCTGCTCCGCCACCAGCGTTTCGCCCGACTGGCTCGCCAGCCAGACACGGATGGCATCGACATCAAGATCCGAGATGCCCGCGTAGCCAATGGCTGCAAGGATGCGGCCAAGGTTGGGATCTGAGGCAAAGAAGGCGGTTTTAACGAGGGGCGAGTGCGCAACCGCATAGGCCACGGCACGGCATTCTTCACGGGTTTTACCGCCACTGACCGCAACGGTGATCAGTTTGGTCGCGCCCTCGCCATCACGCACAATGGCCTGGGCGAGCTCCTGCGCGACAGCACGCAGGGCCGCCACAAATTCTGCCCAGCCGGTGGTTTGGGTATCGGCAAAGGTTACCCCGGACTGACCCGTGGCAATCGCCACAAAGGAATCATTGGTCGAGGTGTCGCCGTCCACGGTAATGGCGTTGAACGAATCATCGGCGATAGTTTTGAGCGTCTCGGCCAGGAGCTGTGGCGCAACACCCGCATCTGTGCCGATAAAGCCGAGCATCGTGGCCATATTGGGCTTGATCATGCCAGCACCTTTGGAGATGCCAGTGATCGTAATCGTTTGACCGTTAATAATGATCTGCCGTGAGGCGGCCTTGGCCACCGTATCCGTGGTCATGATGGCGTGCGCTGCGGCGTGCCAGTGATCCGGTGCCAGATCGGCCACAGCCGCAGGCAAACCGCTAACCAGCTTATCGACAGGCAGAGGCTCGAGAATGACGCCCGTGGAAAACGGTAGGATCTGGCTGGAGTCCACCTTGAGCAGGTTCGCCAGTTCCCGGCAGGTGGTGTTGGAAGCCGCTAGGCCCGCCTCGCCGGTCCCGGCATTGGCGATGCCCGTGTTGATGACCAGTGCCCGGATATCCGCGTTACCCTGTTGCGCCAGATGGGCACGGCAGACTTGCACCGGTGCGGCGCAGAAACGGTTCTGCGTGAAGACACCGGCCACACTGGCGCCCGGCGCGATGGCGATCACCGTGAGATCGTTACGGTCTTTTTTGCGAATGCCCGCAGCGGCCACACCCAGCGAGATCCCCGCTACCGGGTGCAGCGCTTCGGGGGCCGGCGTGGCGTAATTAACCGGCATTAGAGCAGCCTTCCATGGCATTGCTTGAACT
>CAZRYZ010000090.1:0-3085 GCA_964604465.1 uncultured Dechloromonas sp.
GTGAGTGGTGATCCTTCGAGTGTTCTTTGAAGTGCGGGGTCAGATCGTTGATACGGGCTGTCAACAGCGCGATCTGGACTTCGGAAGAACCGGTGTCGCCTTGAGCGTGTTGGAAATCGGCAACGATGGCGGCTTTGCTTTGTGCATTGAGCGTCATATCAAACTTTCCTTATCGTGACAGATGTGCCCCAGTTTGAGAGAGCGACATCCAGGTTTCCCCTTGTCTGGGGTTGGATTCGCACCACAAGGACAAGCATGTGGTTGCGAGCGAAGGCTGGATTGTATCAGCTATTACCGGTAGAAACCAAACGAACCGGCTGAATTTTCACATCTTTTTTGTCGACAACCGCCTGCCCGATGCCGATGAAACGGCCATCGAGGTAAAAGCGCAGGCTGACCCCAATGGGCAGGTTCTGCCCCGGTTCGGCCACAAAGGGGTTGCCATGCCGGCACAGTACCGCCTGGCGCTCGGTGATATCCAGTCGTGGCAGGTTCTGCACCAGAAAATCGGCCGGCTGCAGCAATGCGGCCTGGCACAGCAGATCTTGCGGCAGCGTGGCGGGTTCGGGGTTGAGCGCCACCGATTCCGTCACCAGGGCTTCCATGGTTTTGCAGCCTTCGAGTGAGACATCACCGACCCGGGTACGACGCAATGCGGTCAGGTGGGCCAGACTGCCCACAGCCCGGGCGATATCTTCGGCCAGGGTGCGGATATAGGTGCCCTTGCTACAGCGCACGGCCAGGTTGGCAGAGACCACCCTGCCCGCGGCGTCCGTGACAGCATCAGACCAGGCCAGATCACTCAGGTGGATCTTGCGGGGTTGGCGCTCGACCTCAATGCCGGCGCGCGCCAGCTTGTAGAGCGGCTGGCCATCGCGTTTGAGCGCCGAATACATGGGGGGGATCTGTTCAGATTCCCCGGTAAACTCGGCGAGGATGGACTGCAGTGCTTCCGGGCTGGGTAGGCACTCGGTGCTTTGGCTTACCTGCCCGGTCAGATCGCCGGTATCGGTCGTTGAGCCGAACTGCACGGTGGCGATATAGCTTTTATCGGCATTGAGCAGGTCGGCCGAGAACTTGGTGGCCTCGCCCAGACAGAGTGGCAGTACGCCGGTGGCAAAGGGGTCAAGCGTGCCGGTATGGCCGCCCTTACTGGCACCAAAAAGACGGCGGACGCTCTGGAGCGCCTGGTTCGAAGTCTGGCCAATAGGTTTATCGAGGAGCACTACACCATCAAGGGCACGCCATTGCGCCGGGCGCGGAATGGCCGTGGCAGGCTGAGATTCTAAGGACAAGACAGGAACAGGGTTAGGCAGACGGTTTGCCGGCGGTCTCGTCATCGACTTCATTTGCCGATTCATCTGCCGAATCTTCGGCCGTTCGTGACACCGCGCTGTCGATCAGCGATGAGAGGCTAATGCCCCGCTCGACCGAGGTATCGTATTCGAAGTGCAGTTCGGGCACGGTGCGCAGCATCAGCATGCGTGAGAGCTCGTGGCGCAGGAAACCCGCCGCGCGCTTCAGGCCCTGAGCCAGCGCCTCGCGCTCCGACTCAGCGACCAAAGCCGTGTAGAAGATCTTGGCGTGCGAGTAATCGGGCGTCACTTCCACGGCGGTGATCGAGACCTGTTGCACGCGCGGATCGCGGAGCTCCGTGCGGATCAGCTCGGACAGATCGCGACGGATCTGCTCCGCCACGCGCTCTGTCCGGGCAAAACCCCGCTGCTGTCCGCGTGCCATGCTTACAGGCTCCGTGCGACTTCGAGGATTTCGTAGGCTTCCAGCTTATCGCCCACCTGGATGTCGTTGAAGTTCTTGAGCGAGAGACCGCACTCGAAACCTTCGCGGACTTCCTTGACGTCATCCTTGAAGCGACGCAGCGAATCGAGTTCGCCATCGTGCAGAACGATGTTGTCGCGCAGCAGACGGACACGGCAGGCGCGCTTGACGATGCCTTCGAGCACCATACAACCCGCCACGGCACCGATCTTCGGCACGCGGAAGATTTCGCGGATCTCGACCAGACCCAGGGTTTCTTCCTTGCGCTCCGGCGACAGCATGCCTGACAGCGCAGCCTTCACTTCGTCGACGGCGTCGTAGATCACGTTGTAGTAACGGATATCGACATCCATGCCTTCGGCAATCTTGCGGGTGTTGGCATCGGCACGCACGTTAAAGCCGATGATGACAGCCTTCGAGGCCGAGGCCAGGTTGACGTCGCTTTCGGTAATACCACCCACCGCTGCGTGGATAACGTTGACGCGGACTTCGTCGGTGGACAGCTTCTGCAGCGAGTGCACCAGCGCTTCCTGCGAACCCTGGACGTCGGCCTTGATGATGAGCGGCAGCGTTTTGACTTCGCCTTCGGCGGTCATCTGCTCCATCATCGATTCGAGCTTATTGGCCTGCTGGCGTGCCAGCTTCACTTCACGGAACTTGCCCTGACGGAACAGCGCGATTTCACGCGCCTTGCGTTCGTCAGCCAGCACCATGGCATCTTCACCCGCGGCAGGCACTTCGGAAAGGCCGAGGATCTCGACCGGAATCGAAGGGCCCGCCTTGTCGATGGCCTTGCCGTTTTCATCGAGCATGGCACGAACGCGACCGAAGACCGAACCGGCCAGGACGACATCGCCCTTGTTGAGCGTGCCCTGCTGCACGAGCATGGTGGCAACCACACCGCGACCCTTGTCGAGGCGCGCTTCAATGATCAGACCCTTGGCCGGGGTTTCGACCGGTGCCGTCAGTTCCAGCACTTCGGCCTGCAGGAGCACCTGCTCGAGCAGTTCGTCGATGCCCTCACCCGACTTGGCCGAGACACCCACGAAGGGCGAATCGCCACCGTACTCTTCCGGCACGACTTCTTCCGAGACGAGCTCCTGCTTGACCTTATCCGGGTTGGCTTCGGGCTTATCAATCTTGGTGATGGCCACAACGATCGGCACACCGGCCGCCTTGGCATGGTGGATAGCTTCACGCGTCTGCGGCATTACGCCATCATCAGCGGCACAGACCAGAATGACGATGTCGGTGGCCTTGGCACCGCGTGCCCGCATGGCCGTAAAGGCTTCGTGACCCGGGGTAT
>CAZRYZ010000091.1:0-3077 GCA_964604465.1 uncultured Dechloromonas sp.
GGAATATTTTGATTTTTCCGGATTTTGTCGTAAAATCATCGATTCTAAAGATTTCACCCCTGCCCTGGCCGTCTTGCCGGGGGAGTCTCAAACCGATTGGAGTTGATTGAATGCCCAGCGTTCGCGTTAAGGAAAACGAGCCGTTCGAAGTCGCCATGCGCCGCTTCAAGCGCACTGTCGAAAAAACCGGTCTGCTGACCGAACTGCGTGCCCGTGAGTTCTACGAGAAGCCGACCGCCGAGCGTAAGCGCAAGCTGGCCGCCGCTGTGAAGCGTCTGCACAAGCGCCTGCGCAGCCAACAGCTGCCGCGCAAGCTCTACTAATCGCCGCCTGGCGACGATGCACGAAAGCCGCCGGCCTCCGGCGGCTTTTGCCGTTTTAGCCTCCACGAATTGTTGTTCTCCCCCACGATATCAGTGAGTACCGCCATGACGACCAGCCTCAAAGACCGCATTACCGATGACATGAAGAGCGCCATGAAGGCACGCGAAAGCGAACGTCTGGCCGCCATTCGTCTGCTGCTGGCCGCCATCAAGCAACGCGAAGTCGACGAACGCATCTCACTCGACGACGCTGGCGTGACCGTTGTCGTCGACAAGTTGATCAAACAGCGCCGCGACAGCATCCAGCAATACGAGCAGGCTGGTCGCGAAGACCTGGCGGCAGCCGAACGCGCTGAGATCGACGTACTGTCCCCTTACCTCCCGGCCCAGCTATCGGCCGAGGAAGTTGCTGCAGCCGTCAAGGCTGCCATCGACCAGACCGGAGCGGCAGGCCCGGCGGATATGGGCAAGGTCATGGGCATTCTCAAGCCGCAGCTCGCAGGCAAGACCGATCTCGCCAAGGTGTCTCAACTGGTCAAGGCCGGCCTTCAGGGCTAAGCACGTTTCGCCCTGACAGCAAACTCGATAGCTTGGCGCCACGACCATGATCCCGGAATCCTTTATCCAGGAACTACTGGCCCGGGTCGATATCGTCGAGATCATTGACCGGGTCGTACCGCTTAAAAAGGCTGGTGCCAATTACGCTGCCTGCTGCCCGTTCCACAAAGAAAAGTCGCCTTCGTTTACCGTCAGCCCCGCCAAGCAGTTCTATCACTGCTTCGGTTGCGGGGCTCATGGCACGGCGATCGGTTTTCTGATGGAGCACCAAGGCCTCAGTTTCCCGGACGCCATTGAAGAACTGGCACGGCACACCGGCCTGACAGTACCGCAGGAGAACAATGACCGTGCCTTCCGCAAACCGGTCGCCTCATCGGAAGAAGGTCCCTCGCTGCTGGACGTGATGCTCAAGGCCCACAAGTATTATCGCGACGAACTCAAAAAATCACCCCGCGCCATTGATTACCTCAAGCGTCGGGGCCTGACCGGCGAAGTCGCCGCCCGCTTCGGTATCGGCTACGCCCCCGATGGTTGGCAGAATCTGCGCACCGCTTTTCCCGATTATGACAATGCCCCGTTCCTGGCGCTGATCAAGGACGGCCTCGTCATCGAGAACGAGCAGAAGCGACGCTACGATCGCTTTCGGGACCGCATCATGTTCCCCATCCTCGACCAGAAAGGTCAAGTCATTGCCTTTGGCGGCCGCATCCTGGACCAGGGCGAGCCCAAGTACCTGAACTCGCCCGAGACGCCCCTCTTTGAAAAGGGGCGCGAAGTCTTCGGACTGCCTCAGGCCCGCGAGGCCTGCCGTCAGACGGATACCGTCATTGTGGTCGAAGGCTACATGGATGTGGTTGCCCTGGCCCAGCATGGCATCGGTAACGCCGTGGCCACCTTAGGCACCGCAACCACCACCACCCATGTTCGCAAATTGCTGCGCATGGTCGACCGCGTCGTGTTCTGTTTTGATGGGGATGCCGCCGGCCGAAAAGCCGCCTGGCGTGCTCTGGAAAACAGCCTAGAGGCTCTGGCCGAGCAAAAGGTGCTGGCTTTTGCCTTTCTGCCACCGGAGCACGACCCAGATAGCTACGTGCGGGATCTAGGCAAAGAAGCTTTTCAGGCTGCCATCGACCGAGCCACCCCGCTCTCCGAATTCATGCTGCAAACCCTGTGTAGCCATGTCGACCTGACCAGCGCCGAAGGGCGCGCCAAGCTACTCAGCGAGGCCAAGCCCTACCTGCAGAAGATTCCCACCCCCATGCTGCGCCTCCAGATCGTCAAACAGTTGGCGGAGAAGACCGGTTTACAACCGGCCGAGGTGGAACGCGGCTGCGAACTCAGTCGTCAAACAGTGGCCCCTGCCGCCGCGCCGCCCCGCGCACCCCGCCAGGCACCCTCGCTGCTGCGTCGGCTGCTCCGTGCCCTGGTTCAGTCACCGGAGCTGGTGGCCGACCTGCCTTCGGATCTGGGGCAACGGCTACCCGCCAAAGACCCGCTGACCCCCAGCATCCGCCGTTTACTGCCGCACCTAGCCGCAAATCTGCAGCCCTCAGAGCTCCTTGAAAGGGCCCGTGGCAGCGAAGACGCTCCCCTCCTGGCAGAAATTTTTGCCAGTCTTTTGTCAGAACCCCTTGAAAAAGACGCCCTCAGCGCCGAACTGGACGGCATCGTCGCCCAAATCGAACGGGATCAGCTGGATACCGAATTGGCTGCCCTGCAGCAAAGCGCCCAACGCGGTACCTTGCTCCCGGACGAAAAAGCACGCTACGCCGAGCTCCTGCAACGCCTACAACAACTGGGTCGAACCGGGCGCCGGCGCTGATCTGGCACGGATCTTGCCTAGAAATCGGGCTGATTTTCGTGTATAATTAAAGGTTTACTGCATTTCCAATGACCACCGAGGTTGCGCGCTTTGTCAAACTGGAAACTCACACTCCGTCCCAATAAACCCTCGCGTCGTTCCGACGCTTCGGATGCTCCTATGGCCACCAAACCCAAGACTTCTGCCAACAAAACCGCCAAGCCTGCTGCCAAGGCCAGCGCTAAAGCCACACCGGCCAAGAAGCCTGTTGCCAAAGCAAGCAAGCCGGCGGTCACCGCCAAAGCACCCGCCAAGAAAACCCCCGCTAAACCGGCCAAGCCGGTAAGCAAGGCAGCCAAACCGGTTGCCAAGGTTGCCGCCAAGCCTGTTGCCAA
>CAZRYZ010000092.1:0-3012 GCA_964604465.1 uncultured Dechloromonas sp.
GAGCCGGTCGATACCGCCTGAATGCCTTGCTCTACCTGCGCGTCGCCCATCTTCATGATGGCACCCTTGCCGAACTGCTTTTCGATTTGGGCCAGTGCAGCACCCAGTGCCTTAACCTTGTTGTCGTCCATGCTGACTTCCTTTTGAGAGATTGGAATGATTATTGCACACCATGAGAGTCTCACCAGGTGAGCCTCTCGCAGATTTCCGCAAAAAATCCCTGCAAAAAATATTTCGCGGCTCGGTTTCGGGCAGTGACCTCGCCCAGACGGTAAAATTCGCGCCCATGTCTTCCAGTTTTTCCGCCGCACCCCGCTTCTCGCCCTCGGGACTCAACCCCGCCCAGCGTGAAGCCATCCACTACCTGGATGGTCCGCTCCTGGTGCTGGCCGGCGCCGGTTCGGGAAAGACCCGCGTCATCACCGAAAAAATCGTTTACCTGATCGAAGCCTGCGAGTTCAGGCCGACCCAGATTGCCGCCATCACCTTTACCAACAAGGCGGCGATGGAAATGCAGGAGCGCATTGCCAAGCGCATGGACAAGAGCCCCAAGGGCCTAACCATTGCCACCTTCCATTCGCTCGGGCTGCGGATGGTGCGTGAAGAAGCCAAAACCCTGGGTTACAAGCCCGGCTTCTCTATTTTTGACTCGGCTGATTGCCTGGGCATCATTAGCGAGCTGAGTGGCACCACCGACAAGGGCCGCCTGCGCGGTCTGCAAACCACCATCTCGCTCTGGAAGAACGGCCTCATTTCGCCGAAGCAGGCGCTGGATAACGCGCAGGACGAAGAGGCAGCGGTCGCCGCCCGGGTTTATATGGACTATGCCAATGCCCTGCACGCCTACCAGGCCGTCGACTTTGACGATCTCATCCGGCTTCCGGTCACGCTATTGCAGGACAACGCGGAGATCTGTCAGAAATGGCAGGATCGCTTCCGCCATATTCTGGTGGATGAATACCAAGATACGAATACCGCCCAGTATCGCCTGCTGCAACAGCTCACCGGTGTCCGCGCCTCGTTTACTGCCGTGGGTGACGATGACCAGGCCATCTACGGTTGGCGGGGCGCCGATGTGGAAAACCTGCGCAGGCTGACCGAAGATTTCCCGCAGCTCAAGGTCATCAAGCTGGAGCAGAACTACCGCTCTACCGGCAAGATCCTGGATGCTGCTAACACGCTGATCCAGAACAACCCCAAGCTCTTCGCCAAGTCTCTGTGGTCCGAGCATGGCCCGGGTGCCAATATCAATGTGATTGCCTGTGCCGAAGGTGAGGCCGAAGCCGAAACCGTGGTCATGAAGCTGCAGGGGCACCGCTTTGAACATCGCGCCAAGTTTTCCGACTATGCGATCCTGTATCGCAGCAACCATCAAGCACGCATCTTCGAGCAGGCGCTACGTCAGCAGCGCATTCCCTACGTGCTCTCCGGTGGCCAATCGTTTTTTGATAAGGCCGAAATCAAGGATTTGCTCGCCTACTTGCGACTGATGGTTAACGATGACGATGACCCCGCCTTCATTCGTGCTGCCACCACGCCGCGCCGGGGTATCGGTAGTCAGACCTTGGCCACCCTGGGGCGCTACGCCGCCGAGAGGCAGATCTCGCTCTTTGCCGCCCTCTTTGAAGAAGGCTTTGCCGCGCAGGTGAATAGCCGCGTGTTGCAGCCTCTGCGTGAGTTTGGTTCGTTCATCAACCGCTTCCAGGCGCGGGCGCAGCGCGAATCCGCGGCAGACGTCTTCCCGGATTTGCTCGCCGCCATCGACTACGAGAACTGGCTCTATGATCAGGAAGAGGCACGCACGGCTGAGACCCGCTGGGCCAACGTTCAGGAGTTTCATGCATGGATCACCAAGAAGAGTGATGACGATGGCAAGACCCTGGCCGAGATCGTGCAGACCATGGCGCTCATGTCACTGCTCGAGCGGCGCGATCAGGAAGACGGTTACGATGCCGTCCAACTCTCAACATTGCATGCGGCGAAGGGTCTAGAGTTCGGCCACGTCTTTCTGGTGGGGATTGAAGAAGGCATCCTGCCGCACCGGGAATCGCAGGAGGCTGAAAAACTTGAGGAAGAGCGACGGCTCATGTACGTGGGCATTACCCGCGCCCAGCGAAGCCTGCATATCACCTGGTGCGAAAAGCGTCGTCAAGGCAAAGATCTGGTGCCAGTCGAGCCATCGCGTTTTATCGAAGAGATGGGCTGCGAAACGGCCACCTCTGCCTCAAAGACCGTGGCAGATAAATCCGCCTCATCCGCCAAACTCGATTTCCTCAAGGCAATGCTGCAAAAGACGCCTGCGGCAGGATCCGAACAGCTCTGATTGAGCCCGGCAAAACAAAAGGGACGCCGTGGCGTCCCTTACCGTTGGCACAGGCCGAATTTACTTCGAACCGTTCACCATGTACTCAACGGCGCCCTTGACCTCGTCATCGGTCAGGTTGGTGGCACCACCGCGTGCCGGCATACCCTTGAAGCCGTTGATGGCGTGGTTGTTCAGGGTGGCGATGCCCTGACCGATACGGCCGGCCCACGCGCCTTTGTCGCCCATCTTCGGCGCACCCATGACACCAGCACCATGACAACCGGCGCAAACGGTGTTGTAAACCGTTTTGCCATCCTTGGCACCGCCCGCGGCTGCAGCCTCGAGCTCGATCTTGGCGACCGGTGCGATACGTGATTCGACATCATCACCGCCGGCACGCACGGCATCTGTGGTGCCCTTGCCCTTCATCGAGAACGGTACGACGACCGCCATCAGAACCACCGCCAGGGCGATGGAGAGGTACATGATTTTGCTGCTGGAATTCTTGTCGGACATGATGGATCCTGTGCGCGAAAAGTAAACGGGCGAAAACGACGCTAAGTGCCGTCAGTATAACGGGAAAAGCTGCCCCCTAGGGGCGGTCTCTGGCGCGCTCGACAGGAATCGAACCTGTACCGCAGCCTTCGGAGGGCTGAATGATATCCATTTCACCACGAGCGCCCGCAGGGATGGCATTGTAGCAGCAA
>CAZRYZ010000093.1:0-3003 GCA_964604465.1 uncultured Dechloromonas sp.
CTGGCGATCATCGTTGCCATTGCCCGCAACGGAATCATTGGCTGTACGAATGAAGACGGTGTAGGCGCGCTGCCCTGGCATTTGCCTGAAGACCTCAAGCATTTCAAGGAAACGACCAGCGGGCATCCCATCATCATGGGGCGCAAAACCTGGGAATCACTCGGCCGACCGCTACCCAACCGGCGCAACATGGTCATTACCCGTCAGCGGGACTACCGAGCAACGGGTGCTGAGGTTTTTAGCGGACTTCCTGAAGCGCTTGCTGCCGTAAGCGATAGCATGGCCTTCATCATTGGGGGTGCCGAGCTGTATCGCCAGGCGTTGCCTATGGCTGCTACGCTGATCATCACGGAAGTCGGCATTGATGCCGATGGTGACACCCTGTTTCCAGCAATTGATCATGGTAGCTGGTATGAAGTCTCGCGCGAAGCACACACCAGTGCTAGCGGCCTACCCTACGCCTTTGTGACGTACCAGCGGGCGTGACACTGACGCCACGCAGCCCCGATTTAGCGGACACAATCCACGTAGTACGCGGTTTTACCGTCTTTCTCGCCTTTGACGAGGCCATGCACATCGGTTTCGAAGCCCGGGAAGCGCTCGTTAAACTCACGGGCAAAGCGCAGGTAATTCACAATCGTTTTATTGAATTGTTCGCCCGGAATCAATAACGGGATGCCCGGTGGATACGGGGTGACCAGCATGGCCGTAATACGACCCTCCAGGTCATCAATGTGGACGCGTTCGATCTCCTTGTGCGCCATTTTGGCAAAAGCATCCGCTGGGCGCATCGCCGGCACCATATCCGACAGGTACATTTCTGTCGTGAGACGGGCTACATCATTCGCCTTATAAACGTCATGAATCTGCTGACACAGGTCACGCAACCCGATATTTTCGTATCGCGGGTATTTTTGGCAGAACTCGGGTAGTACTCGCCATAGCGGCTGATTACGGTCGTAATCATCTTTGAATTGCTGCAGCTCGGTCACCATCGTGTTCCAGCGACCCTTCGTAATACCAATCGTGAACATGATGAAGAAAGAATACAGGCCACACTTCTCGACGATCACCCCATGCTCGGCCAGGTACTTGGTCACAATCGCCGCCGGGATCCCGATGTCTTCCGAGAATGATCCATCCACATCCAGCCCCGGGGTAATGATGGTGGCTTTGATCGGATCCAGCATATTGAACCCATCGGCCAGCTTGCCAAAGCCATGCCAACGTTCGCCGGGCTTGAGCATCCAGGCCTCACGCTCTTCGATACCCTCTTCTGACAAATCGTCTGGACCCCAGACCTTGAACCACCAGCCTTCACCCCACTCTTCATCTACTTTACGCATGGCGCGTCGGAAATCGAGCGCCTCGGCAATCGACTCCTCCACCAGTGCGGTACCGCCCGGGGCTTCCATCATCGCCGCCGCCACATCACACGACGCAATAATCGCGTACTGCGGCGAAGTCGAGGTATGCATCAAGTAGGCTTCGTTGAAGACATCCCGATCCAGCTTACGGTCGTCCGAATCCTGCACCAGAATCTGCGACGCCTGGCTCAGACCAGCCAGCAGCTTGTGCGTCGACTGCGTCGAAAAAACCATCGACTCCCTGCAACGCGGACGGTCTGCGCCGATCGCATGGTAATCCCCGTAGAAATCATGAAAGGCGGCGTGCGGCAGCCATGCCTCGTCAAAGTGCAAGGTATCGATTTTGCCGTCGAGCATCTCTTTGATTTCTTCAACGTTGTAGAGAATGCCATCATAGGTTGACTGCGTAATGGTCAGGACGCGCGGCTTAGCCGTCTTGTCGGCAATGAACGGATTGGCAGCAATTTTTTTCTGGATGCTTTCCCAGGAGAACTCACTCTTGGGGATCGGCCCGATAATCCCGAAATTATTACGGGTCGGCATCAGAAAGACCGGTATCGCGCCGGTCATGATGATCGAGTGCAGGATCGACTTATGACAGTTGCGATCGACGATCACGATATCGCCCGGCGCCACAGTGGAGTGCCAAACGATCTTGTTCGAAGTCGACGTGCCGTTGGTCACAAAGTACAGATGGTCACAATTGAAGATACGCGCAGCGTTGCGCTCCGAGGCCGCTACTGGGCCCGTGTGATCGAGCAGCTGGCCGAGCTCTTCCACAGCATTACAGACATCCGCACGCAGCATGTTTTCGCCAAAGAACTGGTGGAACATCTGGCCCACCGGGCTCTTCAGGAAGGCCACGCCCCCCGAGTGCCCCGGGCAGTGCCATGAATAAGAACCATCGGCGGCGTAATGGGTTAGCGCCCGGAAGAAAGGCGGCGGCAATGAATCCATGTAGGCCCGGGCATCGCGCACCACATTACGAGCAATGAATTCCGGCGTGTCTTCATACATGTGAATAAAGCCATGCAACTCGCGCAGAATGTCATTGGGAATATGCCGCGATGTGCGGGTCTCGCCATGCAGGAAGATCGGAATTTCGGCATTCTTGAAGCGAATCTGTTGCACGAAAGCGCGCAGTTCGGCAATGGTTTCCTCTTCTTCATTAACCAGTTCCTCATCATCGACCGAGAGAATGAAGCAGGAAGCGCGCGACTGTTGCTGTGCGAAGGAGCTCAGGTCGCCGTAGCTCGTCACCCCGATCACTTCCATGCCTTCCTTTTCGATTGCTTCGGCCAGGGCGCGAATTCCCAGACCCGAGGCATTCTCGGAACGGAAATCTTCGTCAATGATGATGATCGGAAAGTGGAACTTCATGGCAACGGCTCCTCAGCCAGAAAGGAAACACCGCGTGCAGGCCTAGGCCAGTACACGCGGCGCACAATAGGACCGACTCGTAAAGTCTACGGGGTTAAATTTTCGGGAGTGTGACACCGACCTGACCCTGGTATTTGCCGCCACGGTCTTTATACGAGGTTTCACAGATTTCATCTGATTCGAAAAAGAGCACCTGGGCACAGCCTTCGCCGGCATAGATCTTGGCGGGCAGCGGGGTGGTGTTCGAGAATTCCAG
>CAZRYZ010000094.1:0-2967 GCA_964604465.1 uncultured Dechloromonas sp.
TGTGCTTCGAGCGGCACGACCGAGAACCTCGACAACATCCAGCAGCAGTTACTGGGGGATATGCCGCTGCCCCAGGGTTCCCGGATCAGCAACGATCAATCGTTGATTCTCGGCGGCGGCCCACAGTGGACAGGGCGCATCGTGATTGTGTCGCCACAGGGGCCAACGGATACCTTTGCTTTCTTCCGCGATCAGTTCCCGAAGGCAGGTTGGACGGGGATTTCGTCGATCAAGGCCAAGACGAGCATCCTGGTCTTCGCTAAGGCAGACCGAACGGTGACGGTTGAAATCAACGAAGCCAGTACCTTCCAGAGTGGTGGCTCGGTCGTCTCGCTGACAGCGGCACCTAAGGGCGGTACCGCGCCGGTCAATCTGAATGCCAATGCGCCGCAACAGGGTATGCGTTGATTGCTGGGTCGGCTTGGTCGCACCGCCAGGCAGGTGTGACCCTGATCGAGGTGCTCATTGGGCTGGTGGTGATCGTGTTACTGGCCTCGCTGGCGGTGCCCAGCTGGAACGAGTTTCAGGAGCGGCAGCGGCTCAAATCGGCGGCCGAATCTCTGGTGAATAGCCTTAATCTCGTGCGCTCTGAAGCCATTGCCCAGCAGCAATTCGGTTATGTACAGTTATCCGGGCAGGGTAGCGAGCGCTGGTGCTATGCTGCGGCGATGACCGCTAACTGTGATTGTGCAAGCAGTTGCGCCACTCTGCAAAAGGTGGATGGTCAGCAGTGGCCGGGCGTCGCGCTGAGCAGCAGCTCGCGTAAAACCTTTCGCTTCAACTGGAAGAATGGCTCGGCAACGGGGGCCAATGGCACCGCCCAGTTTGTCGGGGCGCAGAGCGGCCAGCGGCTCTGTGTGGTGCTCAGTAACCTGGGGCGGGTTAGAATCACCACATCAAAACAGAAACCGGTGCCCGGTTATACGCAGGACACCAGCTGCAGCTAATTTTGTATGAGCCACCATCACGCCCACCGGCATACGCCGATGACAACCAGCGCGCACGATACGGACTTTGATCTGATCATTGTCGGTGGCGGCCTCACGGGTTCGAGCCTGGCGGTGGCGCTGGCCGATACCCGCCTGCGCATTGCACTGGTCGATGCCCGTGCGCCCAGCCGTCCTCAGGGCTGGCCGGAAGTCTGGGATCAGCGGGTGTACGCGGTCAGCCCGGGGAGCGCCGACTTTTTGAATCAGATCGGCTGCTGGGGGCATTTGCCCGTTGATCGCTTGCAGCGCGTTGAGCGCATGGCGGTCTTCGGGGATGCAGGTGGTGCGATCGAATTCTCGGCTTTCGATATCGGGACGGAGGAGCTGGCCTGGATCGTGGAATCGGCCGAGATGGCTTGCGAACTCTGGACCTCGGTATCGCGCCAGCGCAATGTCACGACTTTTTGCCCGGCTGAGCCGCAGGCGCTGACAGTGTCGGCGGATGCAGCGGCACTCACGCTGGGGTCGGGTCAGACCTTGCGTGGTAAGTTGGTGGTGGGCGCTGATGGGCGTGAATCCTGGGTGCGTCAGCAAATCAGCCTGAGTAGTACGCATGATCCCTATGGCGAACTGGGGGTCGTAGCTAACTTCAGGACGGAGCTGCCGCACTTCGGCACAGCCTTTCAGTGGTTCCGGCCAGATGGCGTTCTAGCCTATCTGCCCTTATCAGGAGGCGAGGGCGATGACCATGGCCGCATGATGTCGATGGTCTGGTCTGCCCCCGAATCGACCGCTCAAGAGCTTCTGGCATTATCGCCAGAGGATCTGGCCTATCGCGTTGAGAGCGCGGGCGAAAACAAACTGGGCAAGCTTGAACTGATGGCACCGGCAGCCGGTTTCCCGCTCAAACTGGTACGCGTGCCGCAGGTGGTGGCACCCCGGGTAGCACTGATTGGAGACGCCGCCCATGGGATTCACCCGCTGTCCGGGCACGGCGTGAACCTGGGATTCCAGGATGCAAGGGTGCTAGCGCAACTCATCCAGGATGCACGCGCCGTGGATGATATCGGCGATATCCGTTTGTTGTCCCGCTACCAGCGGGCACGCAAGGAAGAGGTGGTGCTGCTGCAAACCGCGACGGATATGCTGCGCAAGCTTTTTGCAGCAGAGGTGCCAGGGTTGCCGCAGTTGCGTAATCTAGGGCTGTCGCTCACCAACAAATTACCGTTATTAAAATCGTTATTCATTCGTTATGCGCTGGAGCGCTAAGGATCGCTATGAAGTCTATTGTTAAAACGCTGCTGGTGTCCCTGTGTCTGATTGGTTCAATGGCGGTGCACGCCCAGGAGATTGCTTCACCGGCGCTGGCGAACGTGGTCGAAAAGCAGCTGGGTGTGAAGCCGCAGCGGATTGTTAAAACGCCGTATCTAGGGGGGCTGTATGAAGTCTATGCCGGCGGCGAGCTCTTTTACACTGATGAGAAAGGCTCGGCGTTCCTGGTGGGCGGTTCACTGATTGATGGCAAAACCCTGCGCAACATCACGGCTGAGCAGAAACTGGCGCTGTTACCGCTGCAGGATGCCTTGAAGCGGGTCAATGGCAATGGGGGGGGTGGCAAGCGCACGCTGATTACCTTTGAAGATCCCAACTGCGGCTATTGCAAGAAGCTCACTAAGGAGCTGGCCGGTATGAAAGATGCCACAATCTATACTTTTCTAGTACCCATGCTGTCGGAGGATTCGCTCGTCAAATCCAAAAAAATCTGGTGTGCGCCGGATCGTCTCAAAGCTTTTGATGACTGGATGATTCATGGCAAAGCACCCAGCGGTTCAGATAGCTGCGCTAATCCACTAGAGCGTAATAGCCAATTGGCCCAGAGCATGGGGGTGAGCGGCACCCCGGCGATTATTTTCCCGAATGGCCGCCTGGCCCCGGGTTATATTCCACTCGAGAAGATTGAAAAGATGCTGAAATAAAGAACGGGAGATCTGATTCAATTGGCTCCCGTTCCTTTAAATGCGACCGATTAAAGGTCGCG
>CAZRYZ010000095.1:0-2917 GCA_964604465.1 uncultured Dechloromonas sp.
GTGGCTACACCCCGCAACAACGCACCCACGGTGGCCTGCCCGCATTGCGGCGAACCCGCACTCTATGCGCCGCAAAACAAATGGCGCCCCTTCTGCTCCGAACGCTGCAAGATGATCGATCTGGGTGCCTGGGCCAACGAGTCTTATCGCATCCCCGTCCAAGAAAACGACGCCGGACTGACTGACGACAATACGCCTTCGACCGAACAGTAGGTTACCAACCCCGCATCATGGCCACGCCCTGGGCACCGGCGCGCTGAGCCGTTACGACATCATCGGCGGCCATACCGCCAATGGCATAGACCGGCAATGCCGATCCTTCGATCAACTTTGCAAACGCTGCCCAACCCAGCGGTGTCTGCCCCGGGTGGCTTTGCGTCTCCTGCACCGGGCCCAACAGCACCGCATCCAGTCCCAAGCGGCTAGCCTGCGCAAGCTCAGCCGCGTTATGGCACGACGCAAACACCAGAGGGAGATCCGGTCGTGTCTCGCACGCCATCAAGTTTGCCGCACTCAGATGCACACCATCAGCGCCTATGGCTTTGGCCTCCGCCACATGGCCGTTGAGTAGCACATGGCCACCATAGCCGTGCACAAGACGAATCACTTCACGCGCAAAGACCAATCTTTCCGCTTCCGACAGCGACTTTTCTCGAACCTGCACCAGCTTCGGCTGCACGCGGGTAATCCGTGCCAATTCGGCTTCTGTGCCGCTTTCAGCGGCATTCGTTACCGCATAGACCGGTGGCAGCGCCAACGCCCGCAAAATTGGCGTATTCGCCGGGAGGACCGGGCTAACCGGGATGCACTCCAGACACTTACCCCCGGCCAGTCCACTGACCGGCAACCAGGCCATATCCGTATGCTCATGCGGGTGCAATGCCCCCGTCCAGGCCGTCACCCGAAAAAACCGGATCTCGACACGCGCATGCGGATACACAAAATGTCGAGTCAACCAGGGCGTCATTTCGGTCACTGTAATGCCCAACTCCTCCTGCAGCTCCCGAACCAGGGCCTGATCAAAACTCTCACCGGGCTCTACCTTGCCACCGGGAAACTCCCAGTAACCGGCATAGGCTTTTCCAGGCGGTCGCTGCGCAAGTAAAAATTTCCATCCCGTGTCATCCCGACGCAGAAGTACCGCCGCCGACACCCGTGTCAACGCAGCCTCGATCTGAGCACCCGAAACCACCAGCCCATTTTCACTCATGACTGCAGTACCCTCGGTATACTGTTGCATCCGTAATTCGAAGAATTCTCAGGTTTTTCCAACCATGCGCTCATCGTTGATTCCATTCATTCGTTTCCCGTCATTGTCGTGGGGCACGCTGGCGCTGGCAAGCCTGACGGTGCTGTTGCACGGTTGCGCCACCACCGAATGCCCCCCCTGCAAGGAAGCGGCCAAACCGGTCGCGGCGCCGATCATCAAACCGCTCAAACCGGCCACCTGGACCGACCTGCCCGGCTGGGCCGATGATGCCACCTTGGCCGAGGCCTCACCCGCGCTACTGCAAAGCTGCAACGCCCTTAACAAGAAACCAGGCTGGCAGGATGCCTGCAGCGCCTTCAAAAGCCTGAGCGCTAGCGACCGGCAAAATCCCACCACCCTGCGCACTTACTACCAGAAATATTTCCAGCCCTACCAGCTGGTCCAGAACGATGGTGCCCCCAACGGGCTATTTACCGGCTATTACGAACCCCTGCTCAAGGGTGCCAAAGAACAGACGGCCAAAGCCCGTTATCCGGTCTACGGCGTTCCGGCCAACCTGCTCACCATTGAGCTGGGCGACCTCTTTCCTGAACTTAAGGGCAAACGCGTCCGCGGTCGATTGACTGATAACAACAAGGTTATTCCTTACTGGACCCGTGAACAGATCGAAGCCAACCCGGATCGTATGAACGCCCGCACGCTGGCCTGGGTCGACGACCCCATCGAGCTCTTCTTTCTGCAGATCCAGGGCTCCGGCCGGATCCAGATGCCCGATGGCAGCCGCCAGCGCATTGGCTACGCCGACCAGAATGGTCAGCCTTACAAGAGCATTGGCACCGTCCTTATCAAACGCGGTGATCTGACTTCTGACAAGGCGTCCATGCAGGGCATCCAGAACTGGGCGCGCAACAACCCCGCCAAGGTGCAAGCACTCCTGAATGAGAACCCCAGCTACGTCTTCTTCCGCAATCTGCCGGTGGACCCGAACAACCCGGATGCTGGCCCACCCGGTGCGCTGGGCGTCCCACTCACTCCGGGTCGCAGCATCGCCATCGACCCCCGCGCCACGCCACTGGGGGCACCGGTCTGGCTCGACACCACCTATCCGAATACGGACAAACCCATGAAGCGCCTCGTGCTGGCACAGGATACGGGGGGCGCCATCAAAGGGGCGGTGCGGGCGGACTTTTTCTGGGGCTTTGGCGCAGAGGCAGGGCAACAGGCCGGGCGTATGAAGCAGAGCGGCCAGATGTGGGTCCTGCTCCCACCCGGTGCGGTGCCAGCAGATCGGGTGCGCGACTAATCACGCAACAGGTAAAATAACGCCATGAGCCAGAGCAACCAGACCATCACCGAAGACTATCGCAAGCTGCAGCAGGAGCTGCATCAGAACCCCAATTATGGAGTCGCCTCCCTACAGTTCGCGCCCTTGGTCGCCGATCTGATTCGTCAGTCCGGTGCACAGAGCGTCTCGGATTATGGCGCCGGCAAGAAGAATCTGCTGATCGGCCTCAATCAGGCGGGCATGAACCCGGTCTACAAGCCCTATGACCCGGCTTTCCCGGAATACGGCACACCGCAATCGGCCGATCTCGTCTGCTGTATTGACGTGCTGGAACATATCGAGCCCGAGCTCATCGACAACGTCATCGCCGAACTGGCCAGCATCACCAGCAAGATCGCCTTCTTTTCGATTCACATGGGCCC
>CAZRYZ010000096.1:0-2880 GCA_964604465.1 uncultured Dechloromonas sp.
GAGGCATGACGGCGGAACCAGGTGTCCTGGCGGTCCTGGCGAATGGTGCCCACGTAATCGTAGCCTTCGCGCAGTTTGGCCAGCAGGTTGCCGATTTCTTCGGGCGGGTTCTGCAGGTCGGCATCCAGCGTGATGATCGACTGACCACGCGCCTGCGAGAAGCCGGCCATGATGGCCATATGCTGACCGTAGTTGCCATTGAACAGCACGACGCGGGTGACGTCCGGGCGCTTGCGGTACTGATCGGACAGAATCAGCGGTGAGCGATCCCGGCTGCCGTCATTAATGAAGATCACCTCATATTTGGCGTGCAGGGCATCCAGCGCCGGATACAGGCGATCAAACAGGGCCTGCAGGCCAGCCTCTTCGTTGTAGACCGGGATGACAACGCTCAGCTCCGGCGGTGCGACGGCCGGGTTTCCGGCGGGTGTGTCGAGTGGTAGGCCGGTCTGGGTCTCGTTGCTCAGGATCGGTTCGGTCATTTGAGGTGGTTCTCCAGAACGTGCGCCACGGCGGCGACGATACGGTCAACATCGGTTTCGGTCAGGGTCGGAAAAAGCGGCAAGGTCATGATGCTGCGCCCGATGCGCTCGGCCACGGGGAACATGCCTTCGGCAAAGCCACGATCGCGATAAAGGGTAAACAGATGGATCGGCGGGTAATGCAAGCCGATGCCGATGCCCAGCGCCTTGAGGTCGGCCATGATGCCGGCGCGGTCGGTATCCAGTTGCTCCAGCGGCAGTACCACCTGGAACATATGCCAGTTACTCTGTTCAAAATCGGCGACGGGCAGTTCCAGCCCCTGTTCAACAACTCGGGTGTTGGCAAAGGCGTCAAAGTAACGTTGGGCCAGACGTGTGCGTTGATCCTGGAATTGGCCCAGGTGCGCGAGCTGTTGCAGACCGATGGCGGCGTTGACATCGGTGAGGTTGAATTTACCGCCGAGCACGTCGACATCCATGCCGTCGAGGCCGGTGCGGGTAACGCCCTGCAGGCGGTATTTTTCAGCCAGCCGCGCTTCGTCATCGTTATTGCAGACGAGACAGCCGCCTTCGATGGTGGTGAGATTCTTGTTCGCCTGGAAGCTGAAGCTGATCAGGTCGCCGATGGCGCCAATGCGGCTGCCGTTCCAGGACGAACCCAGTGCCTGGGCGGCATCTTCGATCACCCGCAGATTATGGCGGCTGGCAATATCGTAAAGTTGCACCATATCGACCGGTAGGCCCGCCAGATAGACAGGCATGATGGCCTTGGTGCTAGGGCTGATGGCGGCCTCGACCTGATTCAGGTCGATATTGCGCGTGACCGGGTCGATATCCACAAAGACCGGGGTAGCACCCACGGTCAGAATGACATTGCTGGTTGCGACCCAGGAAATCGGGGTGGTAATGACTTCGTCACCCGGGCCAATGCCGGCAATACGCAGGGCGACTTCCATGGTGGATGTGCCATTGGCGAAGGTACGCACCGGACGGCCGCCGAAATAACCGGAGAGCTCGCTTTCGAACTGCTGCACTTTCGGACCCGATGTGATCCAGCCCGAACGCAGCACATCGCCGACAGCAGCGATGGTGGCTTCGTCAATGGTCGGACGCGTAAATGGAATTGGCGGATCGAACGGTGTCATCGGGCTGTTTATAGGCATGACCGCCATTTTACCAGCCTGTTGGCTTAGCTTCGGGCCAGGATCCAGACGCCAATCAGGATCACCGTAATGCCGATAACACGTTGCATGCTCAGCACCTCGCCAAACAGATACCAGGCGAGCACGGCATTGATGACATAGCCCAGAGAGAGCATCGGGTAGGCGACCGTGACGTCGACGCGTGACAGACCGATGATCCAGACAAAGACGCTGATGCCATAGCAGAACAGGCCGCCAATGATGGGCAGCTGGGTACCGACCGATACCGCCGTGCTCCAGAGCGTGCTGATCGAGACAGACAGCTCGCCGAGGTTGCGCACGCCGGCCTTAAGCAGGAGTTGTGCCGCCGCGTTGAGCAGGATGCCCGTAAAGAGAAAACCGAAGGTGCCCAGAGTCATTTAGTTCACCGGAGGTGCATAAGGTTGGGCCGGCGGTGCCGGCTGGTGCGTGGGCTTCACAAAGACGGCGCGCCGTGTGTCGCGACCCACCTCGGCCATAGGCAGATTCAGTGCGGCGATCTCGTCCAGGTATTTCAGGGGAACAACAACTACAGGGGCTGCATCATTCTGCCAACGCACAGCAAAATCACTGACTTTAGGTGCCCAGGTGTCAGGTTCCTGATTGATACCGAATTCCAGCTCGTCCTGCATGTCGACCATGATGGTCGGGTGCTGGATGTAGAACGGGAAGGTGTGATCCAGCATGCGGATCGAATAGACCGGCGTTTCCGGTTGGATGTAGGGGCGAACAACGACCGCCAGATCGGCACCCGAAATCGAACGGCCGTGGGTGTCGTGACCCAGGCCCACCACCTGAATCAGTACGAAGAAAGCGATGGCTGCCCGCAGGAAGCTGTCGGTCAGCTTGCGCAGACGATGCGCGGCATCCTGGTGGTCAAAGTCGCGGAGTGCGCGCCAGCTGGTCGCCAGAATGATGAGCGCCAGAACCAGGCCGATAGCAATCCAGATGGCGTATTCCTGATATTCAAGACGCTCGTAAGGGGCGTTGCCGAGCTGATAGGTATAGGGCACGCCGATAAAGCCGATCAGCAGTAGTACCGTCAGGTAGATCATCTGGCGCTTCCAGCTGCGGGCGTCATCGTTGACGCTCATCCGTTCGAAGGCCGAGGTCAGGGCTAGCCCTGCGAGGAGCGCTAGGGCCGGGAAGATGGGCATGATGTAGCCGGGCAGCTTGGATTGCGACTTGCTGAAGAAGAGGAAGATCATCACGGCCCA
>CAZRYZ010000097.1:0-2821 GCA_964604465.1 uncultured Dechloromonas sp.
ATTCACAGTGGCGGCAAGCGCCTCCGCCCGGCTTTGTTGCTGCTGACGGCGGGTGCCTGCGGCGCGGCGGGAGAGCAAGCCCGGATTCTGGCCGCGGTGGTAGAGTTTATTCACACCGCCACGCTGTTACATGATGACGTGGTCGATGAATCCAGCCTACGCCGGGGTCGTGAGACAGCCAATGAGCTTTTCGGCAATGCCGCCAGCGTCCTGGTCGGCGATTTCCTGTATTCGCGTGCCTTCCAGATGATGGTTTCGGTCGGGCGCATGCGCGTGATGGAAGTGCTTTCGGAAGCGACGAACGTCATCGCCGAAGGTGAAGTACTCCAGCTCATGAACTGCCACGATGCCGACGTGGACGAAGCGCGCTACCTGCAGGTGATCCGCTACAAGACGGCGAAACTCTTCGAGGCGGCCTCCCGGCTGGGGGGCGTCCTCGCCGATGCAACGCCGGCACTGGAAGCAGGGCTGGCGCGTTACGGTATGCACCTGGGTACCGCCTTCCAGATTATTGATGACGTGCTGGATTACTCCGGCAACGAAGCCGATACCGGCAAACACCTGGGCGATGATCTGGCCGAAGGCAAGCCGACTTTACCGCTGATCTACGCGCGCGAACGCGGCACGCCGGAGATTGCCGCGGCAATCCGTAAAGCCATCGAGACCGGTGGGCTGGAAGAATTTGATGCGGTGCTCAAGGCGGTGCATGAGAGTGGCGCGCTGGATGCGGCCCGCGACGCGGCGAGACATGAGGCCGCGCTAGCCCGTGATGCACTGAGTGAGCTACCGGATTCCGTCTATAAGCAGGCCTTGCTGGAACTCGCGGATTTCGCCGTTGCCCGAACACACTAGCCTCCACTGAGCTGCTAGAACGTATACATCACCCGGGCGTAGGCGTTCCAGTAGTAATTGAAACTGTCGGTGATGATTTCCGGTGCCGAGCCCCCAACGCTGGCAGCCCAGCGCTTATCGAAGCTGTAGGTCAACATCATGTCGGCGGGCACAAACCATTGGCCGTTACGGGTATAGAGATTGATGCCGTTTTCATCCCAGAACGCGAGTTTGAGTTTGGGGGAGAGCTGAAAACCGATGGCCGGGTAAAACTCTAGGGTGCGCACAAGCGTGACATCGGGCGCGACCGGGGTGGTGCCCATCATGTACCGTACGCTGGGTGAAAAGAAGCTGAAGATGCCGGCATCCTTGGGGGCATAGGTCATGGCCAGTTGGGGTCCGACGGCCCACTGTGCGGACGAAAAGGTGGGGTTGTTGTAGCCGGTGGGCATGAGTACGCGCATGCCGCCACCGAAAGTCAGGTCGCGGGCGACCTCGGGGGTAAAGGCCGATAGGGTGATCCGGGTGTTGCCCGGGTTGAACTGACCACCGCTCCAGTTACCGCCGGCGCGGGGGCCGCTGTTACTGTAGAGCGAGGTATCGAGGCGGGTGATGCCCTGGGCGCCGGCACGGCCGATCGGGAAGGTGTGGTAAAGGCGCGGCTGGATGACATTGGCGCTACTGTCATTGCCGAGATAGTTGTGAAAGCCCCAGACCTCCAGCCAGGTTTTTCGTTTGGAAGCCAGAAAGAGAATGTCATCGGCCTGGGCCCGGCTCTCGTCAGTCAGCGCAATAGGATCTACTGGGTTCGTAGGGGGTTCAGTTTTGGCAGCGGCTTCCGGTGATGATTGAGCCGTCGCCGTGCAGGGCAGACCGCTCGCAAGCGCCATCAGCAAAAGGCTGATGGCCGTGCGAAGGCTCATCGTGTCCCCCGGACCCACGCCACCATCTGGTCAAGCCAGAGGTAGCGGGTCGGGTCATCGGGGCATTGGGTCAGGCCGCATTCGAGCAGAGTTGAAACCAGGTTGCCAGCGACGATGAGCAGAAAGACCAGCATCACTAGACGAACTATCCCTCCCGGGTAGACCCGGGGCGCATCCTGGGCGCGGGCGAGACAAAGCAGCACGCCGATCCCGACCATCACCGCCACAAAACTGACAAATGACCACGTGTAGAGGTGAAAGCCGAATACCGCTTTGCTGTAACCCGGATCGCCTGGGGCAATGTGCAGCAAAATCTGGCGCACCGAGGCAGCCGCGCCCACCAGGGATCCAAGAAGAGCCACCCCATAGTGGAGTGGTTGAATCCCAAAACGCAGATTGAGCAGAAAACCCAGGCCAACCACAATCAGACCTGCCCGTTGTAACAGACAGAGCGGGCAGGGCAGTTCGCCCATGACCAGTTGCTCCACGAAGGCACCGGCCAGGACGGCAGCAATGATCGCTAAGGCGAGCACATTGAGTTGGTAGGCCAGGCGTCCGCTGTACATAGTGCTGTTCGCTGCTTAAAGGCTGATCGGTAACTTGTCGGTCATGTGGTGCACCAACAGACCGGCTAGAGTGGCAATGGCAATCAGCGAGGCAGTGATGCCTGCCGAGCGGTAGCCGATGGCGATCAAGATCGTCGCGATTAGCGCTATCAAAAAGATGATGAACATCAGCCGGCCCTGATCCCTGATGGTGGCCTACTGTCGACTTGCAGCGGCCTTTTTCAGGCGGGCAGCATGACGCTTTTCGCCATCGAGGCGGGCGGCTTTGACATTGGCCTCGGTGGGCTCAGGGAATTTGCCGCCGGCCAGGCCGACCATGTACACCACGGCACGGGCCACTTCGATGTCATAGAGTTCTGGGGCGCCACCCTTGGGCGGCATCATGCGAACACCGGTCAGGGCGCTTCCTACCAGATCGTCGTAACCTTCGGCGATCAGCGGTTTCCAGGCCTTGGCGTCGCCAGCTTTGGGTGAGTGCAGTAAACCCCCGCGATGGCAAGT
>CAZRYZ010000098.1:0-2813 GCA_964604465.1 uncultured Dechloromonas sp.
AGATGTCATCCGGTCGATGGCGAAGGATCCGTTCCTTGATGTGCTCATCCGGATCGCCCTCGGTAAATTCGTAGTCGCGCGTAAAGGCGATTTTGGCAGCTTCAAAACTCAGACCAAAGTGCTTGGCCAGTCGGGTGATGTCCTGCCGCTCAACGACGATACGCGGATAGCTGCAGCAGTAGCCGGGGCACGTGCTGCAGTCGAATGATGTTTTGGAATTTGCCATGGATCGCATTCTATAGCGAACGGCTTTCAGATGGGGATGTCTGTCTCTGTAATAGAATCCACGCAGATCTGATTTTCACAAAGGGTACCAACCGAGTAATCGCCATGAACGAACCGATACGACTCACTAAGTACAGCCATGGCGCAGGCTGTGGTTGCAAGATCTCCCCGAAGGTGCTGGATGTCATCATCGCCGGGAGCGGGGCGCAACACCTAGACACCAAGTTATGGGTGGGCAACACCTCGCGTGATGATGCGGCCGTTTATGCCATTGATGAAGAACGAGGGGTGGTGTCGACAACTGACTTTTTCATGCCAATCGTGGACGACCCCTTTGACTTTGGTCGTATCGCCGCCACGAATGCCATTAGTGACATTTACGCCATGGGCGGTTCGCCCTTGATGGCGATTGCGATTCTGGGTTGGCCGATAAACACGTTGCCGCCAGAAGTGGCCCGTGAGGTGATCCGAGGTGGGCGTGCCGCCTGCGATGCTGCGGGTATTCCTTTGGCCGGCGGCCACTCGATTGATGCCCCGGAACCGATCTTTGGGTTGGCGGTGACCGGCTTAGTCGACAAAGCCCACCTTAAGCGTAACGATACGGCCGAGGAGGGGTGTGAGTTGTATCTGACCAAACCGCTCGGTGTCGGCATACTAACCACGGCTGAGAAGCGCGGGCTGCTGGCACCAGAGCACACGCATGTCGCTCGGGATGCCATGGTGGCGCTGAATCGACCGGGTGAGGCATTCGGCAGATTGCCGGGTGTCAAAGCGATGACCGATGTCACCGGATTTGGATTGCTAGGGCACCTCGTCGAGATGGCCAACGGGTCCGGCCTAACGGCTGATATTGATCGTGCTGCCGTGCCGGTGCTTCCCGGTGTTGAGACCTATCTCGCCGCGGGCTGCATTCCGGGAGGAACTCTCCGGAACTTTGATAGCTACGGCGAGCGTATTGCTGGGCTATCGGATAGCGATAAGCACCTGCTCTGCGACCCGCAAACGAGTGGCGGCTTACTGGTGGCTGTGACTCCGGACGACGTCCCCGAGTTTCTAAGTGTTGCCGAAGCCCAGGGGCTATCTCTGAAGTCGATTGGTCGCATGGGGCCGCAACAAGACAAAGCAGTGATGATTCGTTGATGTTGCCAAGCCGGGAACCATTTGCAGGGTTGTTTACCAGCGGCTTGCCGTTGATGGATACACGCGCGCCAGTCGAGTTTGGTCGAGGGAGCTTTCCGAGCGCTATCAGCCTGCCCTTGATGAACGATGAAGAACGTGCAGCCGTAGGCACCTGTTACAAGAATTCTGGGCAGGATGCCGCGATTGCCCTAGGCCATAACATTGTCTCGGGCGACATCAAGGCAACCCGAATTCAGGCCTGGGCAGACTATGTTAGAGCTCATCCCGATGCGTATCTATTCTGTTTCAGAGGGGGGCTACGCTCACAGATTGTGCAGCAATGGTTGGCAGAAGAGGCCGATATCGTCGTGCCCCGCATCGCAGGTGGCTACAAGGCGATGCGTCATTTTCTGATGAGCTCAACGGATCGTTTGGCCAGCATGCTACCGGTTGTCGTCATTGGAGGAATGACCGGTACAGGAAAGACGGAGTTCCTGAAAAAGATGACATCCCCCGTGGATCTCGAGGGCTGTGCCAATCATCGTGGATCAGGCTTTGGGAAGCACGTTTCCGGCCAACCCGCACAGATTGATTTTGAACACCGGGTGGCCTGCCAGTTGTTACAGGCTGAAAAGTTGAAGTTGCCCCAGGTTATCCTTGAGGATGAGGGGCAATTTATTGGGAGCTGCTCCTTGCCAGCAAGCCTGTATGAACGCATGCAGCGAGCCCCCCTGCTATGGCTTGAAGACTCGTTCGAAAACCGTGAAAGCCGCATTCTGCGTGATTATGTGATCGAGCAGCGGGCCGAGCATGATCTGGCCTATGGCCGCGTCGGCGCGGATCGATTTGCCACCCACCTGCTGGACAGCCTGTTTCGAATCCGAAAACGGCTGGGGGGCGAGCGTTATGAAAAGGCAAAACAGGCCATGCAGTATGCTTTGTCGATCCAGGAAGCTACGGGCGACGCAGCGGCTCACCGGGAGTGGATAGGGCTGCTACTCCGTGAATACTACGACCCTATGTATGTGCATCAGAAAGCACAGAAGCAATCGCGGATTCTTTATGCAGGCCCGGCAGACCACCTCCAGGAAAAGTTACAGACTGTCACAATTCGGTAACGTTCCGTCGCTAGACTTCACCTCAAGTTAAGTATTTGCCAGCTTTGCTGGATTTTGATGGGAGTCTGAAATGAAGATGAAATCACTTAGCAATTTAATGAAGAGCACGCTTATTGCGGGCGGAATCGTGGGCACATCCCTTTGTTATGCTGCGCAGATTACCGGCGCCGGGGCCACTTTTCCGGCGCCGATGTATACCAAGTGGGCAGAAGCTTACAAAGGGCAAACGGGAACGTTGATCAACTACCAGCCGATTGGTTCGGGGGGTGGTGTAAAACAGATCCAGGCCAAAACCGTCGATTTTGGCGCCAGTGACGATCCGGTCGCGGCAGAGTCCCTTGAAAAAAGTGG
>CAZRYZ010000099.1:0-2812 GCA_964604465.1 uncultured Dechloromonas sp.
GAGGTCACCATCGGACCACGCCACACCATGGGCGCATCAACGTCCACCAGAAAACCGATCGACATTAGCTTTATGCCATGTGCCTCAATCGCTTCAATGTGCTTGCCATCCGGCGAATGAGGTTGCTGCCCCCCGGCACCCAGCATTTGCGGGATCGACGGGCCATAGATGTCTGCATCCAGGAGACCCACGCGTGCGCCCTGCTGCGCAAGACCCAGCGCCAGATTCACGGCCGTGCTGCTCTTGCCGACACCGCCCTTGCCCGAGGCCACGGCAATCAGGTTCTTCACCCCTTTGAGCAGTGGCAGATTCCGTTGCACCACATGGGCGTCAATTACCGAGGTGACTTCAACGCGCACCGGGGTTTCTGACGCAACGGGCGCCAGGGCTGTCGCAATGCGCGCCTGGATCTCTCCGGCAGCCCGGCCAATCGGGTAGCCAACCTGAACCCGCACCACCCATTCACCCTGCGAATCACTCAAGGCACCGGCCACCTGATTCGCCATGAAATAGGGCTTTTCGGTGAGCGGGTCTATCAGACCCGTCAGCAATTCGATGGCAAGCGTCAGGCGTTCATGGGTCACAGTCATAGTAAGTCTTGGATCACTTAGGGGTGGATTTGCACGAATACGCTAATCTTACGCCGCTTTTTTGCTCAAAATGCCCAAGCAAATGCCCTTACAGCGATCGTGGTCAGGCTCTGATCAGCTAAAATTGCGCCCATGAAACGTTCTCTGCTCGTCACCTCTGCCCTCCCTTATGCCAATGGCGCCATCCACCTCGGTCACCTGGTTGAATACATCCAGACGGATATCTGGGTGCGTTTCCAGAACCTCATCGGCAACCACGCGACCTATGTCTGTGCCGACGACACCCATGGGACGCCGATCATGCTGCGCGCGGAAAAGGAAGGCATTACGCCCGAAGCGCTGATCGCCCGGGTGCACCAGGAACACCTGCGTGATTTCACCGGCTTTCATATTGATTTTGATCTCTACCACTCCACGCACAGCGATGAGAACCGCGAGTGCGCCGAAACGATCTACCGGGCGCTACGTGACGCGGGTCTGATCGAAGTCCGCGAGATCGAGCAGTACTACGACACCGAGAAGGGCATGTTCCTGCCCGACCGCTTCATCAAGGGCACCTGTCCCAAGTGTGGCGCCGATGACCAGTACGGCGACAACTGCGAATCCTGTGGTGCAGCCTACACCCCGTCAGAACTAAAGAACCCGCGCTCGGCGGTCTCGGGGTCTACCCCGGTGCTCAAGCCCTCGCAGCACTACTTCTTCAAGCTCTCTGACCCACGCTGCCAGCAGTTCCTGCGCGACTTCACCCGCAGTGCACCGAACGGCATCCCGGTGCTGCAACTCGAAGCCGCCAACAAGATGCAGGAGTGGCTCGGTGAACCGGGCGAGAACAAACTCAGTGACTGGGATATCTCGCGGGACGCACCCTACTTCGGCTTCGCCATTCCCGACGCACCGGGTAAGTACTTCTACGTCTGGCTGGATGCGCCGATTGGCTACATGGGGGCGTTCCGTGCCCTAGCGAACAAGCAGGGGCTCGATTTTGATGCCACCTGGAAAGCCGGTTCCCAAACCGAACTCGTGCACTTCATCGGCAAAGATATTCTGTACTTCCACGCCCTCTTCTGGCCCGCGATGCTGCATCAGGCTGGCTTTCGTGTGCCAACCCGCATCTGCGCCCATGGCTTCCTGACCGTTGATGGCGCCAAGATGTCGAAATCGCGCGGCACCTTCATCACGGCCGAAAGCTACCTGCAACAGAAACTGAACCCGGAATGGCTACGTTACTACTTTGCCAGCAAGCTTAATGGCACGATGGAAGACATCGACCTCAACCTTGATGATTTCATCGCCAAGGTGAACAGTGATCTGGTCGGCAAGTACGTCAACATCGCCAGCCGTTGTGCCGGATTTATCCGCAAGCAGTTTGACGGCGTCCTTGGCATGACGGATCGTAACGTATTTGACCGCATCATCACCGATGCAGCACTGACCGAAATCGCGGCGGCGTATGAAGCCCGCGATAGCGCTCGCGCTATGCGCCAGATCATGCATCTGGCTGACGAAGCCAACCTGTACGTCAACGACCAGCAACCCTGGTTGCTGGCCAAAGACCCGGAGCAACGCGAAGCACTTCATGTCGTCACCAGCACGGCTCTCAACCTATTTCGCAGCCTGTCGACCCTCCTCAAACCTGTGCTGCCGGCACTGGTCGTTCAGGTCGAGCATTTCTTCAATGCCGCACCGCTCACATGGGCCGATGCGCGCCAGCCACTGCCAGTCGGTCACCGCATCAACGATTACACCCACCTCATGAACCGGATCGAACGCCCCATGGTCGACGCCCTGATTGCCGCCAATGCCGAATCGCTGCAGGCCAGCGAAACCACCCAAGCAACGACGGCCGAGAGCCCCAAGCGTCACGCCGAACAACAGGCCAAGGCTGATAGCGCTAAAGCCGGTAGCGCCGATCACATCAGCATCGACGACTTCGCCAAGATCGATCTACGTATCGCCAAGATCGTCAACGCCGAACACGTTGAAGGCGCGGACAAACTGATTCGCCTGCAGCTGGACATTGGCGAAGCCAACCCGCGCCAGGTCTTTGCCGGCATCAAATCGGCTTACGACCCCGCCCAGCTTGTGGGTCGTCTAACGGTCATGGTGGCCAATCTTGCCCCGCGCAAGATGAAGTTCGGCCTCTCCGAGGGCATGGTACTGGCCGCATCGGATACCGAAAGCAATACCTCGGGACTTTACATTCTGAGCCCGGATTCGGGTGC
>CAZRYZ010000100.1:0-2732 GCA_964604465.1 uncultured Dechloromonas sp.
GAACAGGCCGAACAGGGTGTCGACTACTTCACGATCCACGCCGGCGTGCTGCTGCGCTATATCCCGATGACGGCTAACCGCATGACCGGTATTGTTTCGCGCGGCGGGTCGATCATGGCCAAGTGGTGTCTGGCTCATCACAAGGAAAGCTTCCTCTATACGCATTTCGAAGAGATCTGCGAAATCATGAAGGCCTACGACGTGGCTTTCTCACTCGGCGATGGCCTCCGCCCAGGCTCGATCTACGATGCCAACGACGATGCACAACTCGGCGAGCTGAAGACGCTGGGTGAACTGACGCAGATCGCCTGGAAGCACGACGTGCAGGTGATGATCGAGGGCCCGGGTCATGTGCCGATGCAGCTGATCAAAGAAAATATGGATCTACAGCTGGAGTGGTGCGATGAAGCGCCGTTCTATACGTTGGGACCGCTGACCACCGACATCGCCCCCGGCTACGACCACATCACGAGCGGCATCGGCGCCGCCATGATCGGCTGGTATGGCACAGCGATGCTCTGCTATGTCACGCCAAAAGAACATCTCGGCTTGCCCGACAAGGACGACGTCAAGGAAGGCATCATCACTTACAAGCTGGCCGCCCACGCGGCCGACCTGGCCAAGGGCCACCCCGGTGCCCAGATACGCGACAATGCCCTGTCGAAGGCGCGTTACGAGTTCCGCTGGGATGACCAGTTCAACCTCGGTCTCGACCCCGACAAGGCACGCGAGTTCCACGATGAAACGCTGCCCAAGGAATCGGCCAAGGTCGCCCACTTCTGCTCGATGTGCGGCCCGCACTTCTGCTCGATGAAGATTACGCAAGACGTCCGCGACTTCGCCGCGCAACAGGGCATTGGCGAAACGGAGGCCCTGGAAAAAGGCATGGAAGCCAAGGCCATCGAGTTCGTGAAGACCGGGGCGGAGGTGTATCGAAAGGTCTGAGGACCGAAGCTTAGGTCAGGCCAACGTGGTTGCCCTAATCCCGTCCCGTATAATCACGGAAATTCTTTACGGATCATCACCTTGCGCTGGCTCAAAAAACTTTTCATCACGCTGACCCTGCTGACCATTGTCGGATTCAGCCTCGGGGGAGTGCTGGTCGCCTTTGCCTACCCGCAGCTCCCCTCGCTGGATGTGCTAACCGACTATCGCCCAAAGGTGCCACTGCGGGTCTACACGGCTGATGGCGCGCTAATTGGCGAATTTGGCGAAGAGCGCCGGCAGGTGGTCAAGATCGATCAGGTGCCCGAGGTGTTGAAGCAGGCCATTCTGGCCGCCGAGGATGACCGCTTCTACGAACACTCTGGCGTCGATCTGTTCGGCTTTGCCCGGGCGGCGGCGGCCAACCTTGTCTCTGGCGGCAAGAAACAGGGCGCATCAACCATCACCATGCAGGTGGCACGAAACTTCTTCCTCTCATCCGAGAAGACCGTCACCCGTAAGCTGTATGAAGTCCTGCTGGCGCTGAAGATTGAAAAGAATCTGACCAAGGACCAGATTCTCGAGCTCTATATCAACCAGATCTATCTGGGGCAGCGCGCCTACGGCTTTGCCTCCGCTGCGCAGATCTACTTCGGCAAATCGCTGGACCAGCTGACTCCGGCGGAAGCGGCTATGCTGGCCGGGCTCCCCAAAGCGCCCTCGGCCTACAACCCGGTCGTGAACCCCAAGCGGGCGAAGATTCGTCAGCAGTACGTCTTGCGCCGCATGCATGACCTGAAGTACTTGAACGATGCTCAGTATCAGGCTGCGCTGGATGAGCAACTGGTGGTGAAGCGTCATGCCAATGAGTTTGCGGTTCACGCCGATTACGTGGCCGAAATGGCCCGGCAGATGACCAATGACCTTTTCCCGCAGGACATCTACACCCGCGGCCTGACGGTGATCACCACACTCAAGAAGGCCGACCAGGAGGCCGCCTACCGAGCCATGCGGAACGGTGTGCTGGCCTATGACAAGCGCCACGGCTTCCGCGGCGCCGAGGGCTTTGTCGACCTGTCCAAGCTAAAGAACGAAGACGACGACGTTGACGATCTGCTCTCCAATTACGCCGATTCGGATCTACTCAAACCAGCCGTGATTCTATCGATCGATTCGCAGAAGGTGCGAGTAGCCGTGCGTGGTGGCGACCCGATGATTCTAAGCGGCGATCAGATCAAGAGCGCCCTGCCAATGATGAGCGAGAAAGCACCGACCAACAAACGTTTGCGCCCCGGTGCCGTGGTTCGTGTGATCAAGGATGACAAAGGCGTCTGGCAACTGAGCCAGCTGCCTGAAGTACAAGCCGGTTACGTTGCGATGTCCCCGAAGGATGGCGCCGTCTATGCGCTGGTCGGTGGCTTTGATTACACCCTGAACAAGTACAACCACATCACGCAGGCCTGGCGCCAGCCGGGTTCGTCGTTCAAGCCATTCATCTATTCGGCATCGCTGGAAAAGGGCTATACCCCGGCCAGCATTGTGGAGGACAGCCCGATCAGCATTGGCGCTGCCGAAACCGGTTCAACGGCCTGGACGCCGAAAAACTACGATGGCAAATACGAAGGCCCCATGCGCTTGCGCACTGCCCTGGCCAAGTCCAAGAACATGGTCTCAATCCGTATTCTCCAGGCCTCTGGCGTGAAGTATGTGCAGGACTACGTGACCCGTTTTGGCTTCGAGGCCGAGAAGCACCCGCCGTACCTGACGATGGCGCTTGGCGCCGGCTCGGTCACGCCTTGGCAGATGGC
>CAZRYZ010000101.1:0-2678 GCA_964604465.1 uncultured Dechloromonas sp.
AACAACCGGATTGTGAATTTTGTGGGGAACCCCCGCTTGATTCACCAGTTTGTGGACGTACTTATTGTGGAATCGCTCCCGCACTCCCTGCGAGGCGAGATTGTCGTCAAAGACTAACGTCGCTGAGGAAACATCCCCTATGAGTACAAGGACCCTGGAACTATTGCTGGATCCGGTGGATAACCACCAACTGGCGAGCCTATGCGGGCCGCTGGATGAAAACCTGCGTCAGATCGAGCAAAGTCTGGATGTGACGCTGGCGCGTCGGAGCGCCCACTTCAAGATCCAGGGCACGGGTACCAGCCGGGAGCGTGCCGCCAAGGCACTGCGCTTTTTCTACGACCTCGCCGGCACCAACAAGGCGCCGCTGAGTGTCGACGACATTCAATTGGGTCTAATCGAGCTGCGCCAGGATCCGAAGCAGATGGTCAAACTAGGGCCGGCTCGTGATGATGCCGATCTAGGCGTGGGCGACGCTCCCGTGCTGCTGACCAAGCGCTCCGACCTGCATGGCCGGACGCCCCGTCAAGTGGAGTACCTCAAGAACATCCAGGCCCATGACATCACCTTCGGCATTGGGCCGGCCGGTACCGGCAAGACGTTTCTGGCGGTCGCGTGTGCGGTTGATGCCTTCGAGCGCGAACATGTACAACGCATTGTGCTCACACGCCCAGCCGTCGAGGCCGGCGAACGCCTGGGCTTTCTGCCCGGTGATCTGTCGCAGAAGGTCGACCCCTATCTGCGCCCGCTGTACGATGCGCTCTATGACCTGATGGGTTTCGAAAAAGTCACCAAGCTTTTTGAAAAAGGCATTCTCGAAGTCGCCCCGCTGGCTTTTATGCGCGGTCGTACGCTGAACAATGCCTTCATCATTCTCGACGAAGCGCAGAACACCTCGCCAGAGCAGATGAAAATGTTCCTCACACGAATCGGTATTGGCGCCAAGGCGGTGATTACCGGTGACCCCTCGCAGATCGATCTGCCGCGCGGCCAGAAGAGTGGCCTGGTCGATGCGACGCGCGTTCTCAAGGATGTGCGCGGCATTGGCGTCACCACCTTCGGGAAAGAAGATGTGGTTCGCCATCCGCTGGTCGCCCGCATCGTCGCCGCCTACGAAGCCCAGCAGACAGAAACGCCGCACAACCATTAAATACACGGTAAGCTACGTCCATGCCCCCGGTTGCCGAACCATCAACCCCTAGCCAACGCGCCAAGCGCCTCGATCTGACGGTGCAGCTGGTCTGTGCCGACGAGTTGCGCAAGCAGCTTCCGGACCGAAAGCTCCTGCGCAAGTGGGCCAAGGCGGTGTATGGCGATGCGGCCACGGTGACGATGCGCTTTGTGGATGACGAAGAAAGCCAGCATCTCAACGATACCTACCGTGGCAAGAACAAACCCACCAATGTATTGTCTTTCCCCTACGAAGACGAACCGCTGATGGGCGACATCGTCTTCTGCCCGGGCGTCATTCTTCGTGAGGCCCGTGATCAGGGTAAAACCGTTACGGCACACATGGCGCACCTGGTCGTACACGGCATGTTGCACCTGATGGGCTATGATCATCTCAATGACCGTGATGCTAAAGAGATGGAATCACTCGAAACCGAAATTCTGGCTGATCTGGGCTTTGCCGACCCGTACGCGTAAGCACTGAATGGATCCCTCCCCTACCCCCGCCCGGGCGACCCCGGGCAATGGCCTCACCCAACTCATAGACCGTTTCTCCACGTTGCTGCTGCGCGAGCCAGAAGACCGTAGCGAGCTCCTCAAGCTGTTGCATGGGGCTCACGAACGCAATCTGGTTGATGCCGAAGCGCTCACCATCATCGAAGGCGCTATCACCGTTTCTGAAATGACGGTGCGCGACATCATGATCCCCCGGCAACAGATGCAAACCATCTCATCAGATCAGCCTCTGGCACAGACCATTCGCAAGGTTATTGACTCCGGGCACTCACGCCTACCGGTGATGGGGGATAGCGAAGACGATGTCCGTGGCATTATTCTTGCCAAAGACCTCCTGCGTTCGATCGGCAACACCAGCTTCCGTCTTGATGACTGGCTTCGCCCTGCCATGTTTATTCCGGAATCCAAGCCGCTTAACGTGCTGCTACGCGAATTCCGAATCAGTCATACCCACATGGCACTGGTAGTCGATGAATTTGGATCGCTTGCCGGTCTGGTAACGATCGAGGATGTGCTCGAAGAGATCGTCGGTGAGATTGAAGATGAGCATGACCAGGCCCAACGCGATACCGATATCCAGCTGGATGCCAGTGGTCGCTATCGGGTCAAGGCACAAACCCCGGTCGAGACTTTTAACGAGGCCTTTGCCTGCGAATTTGACCCCCACATCGCCCATACGGTCGGCGGTCAGATTCTGGACTATCTGGGCCGCGTGCCCCGGCGTAACGAGAGCGTTGAACTCGAAGGCTTTCTGTTCCGGGTGATTCGTGCCGACAATCGCCGGCTCTATACCCTGATGGTCGAGGACTTAAGGGCTGTCCAAAGCGACGAGGAGACACCGGAGGCATCGGCCTGATGCGCTGGAAGCCAGATTTTCGGCGGATGTCGCCCCATGCACTGAGTTTTGGCTGGGGTCTGCTGGGCGTTGGAGCCTTTGCCCCCTTCTCACTCTGGCCCCTGGGCGTTGTTTGCTGGTCTGGCCTCTATCTCCT
>CAZRYZ010000102.1:0-2653 GCA_964604465.1 uncultured Dechloromonas sp.
TTTGCATCACGGTACCGGCTGGAACCGGTACCGCTTTCCTCGTTGCTCCTTAGTGAGCACCATCCACAGCCTTCGAACCGCGCGGGATACGCACAGACTCGACCATGTGTTGGATATGCTCAGGGGGTTCCGGAGTCATCTTGTCGACCACGATGGCGACGATGAAGTTGACCAGAGCACCCACGGCACCGAAGGCTTCCGGCGTGATGCCGAAGAAGCTGTTCGGGCCACCGATCAGATCGGTGTACTCAGTACCCTTGATGAAGAAGATCCCCTTGTGTGCAAACACATAGAACAGGGTGATGAACAGACCGGCTAGCATACCTGCCATGGCGCCTTCCTTGTTCATCTTCTTCGAGAAGATACCCATCATGATGGTCGGGAACAGCGAGCTAGCGGCAATACCGAAGGCCAGAGCCACGGTACCGGCTGCGAAGCCCGGGGGGTTCAGACCCAGATAGCCCGAGATCACAATGGCCACGGCCATGGCGATCTTACCTGCCATCAGTTCACCCTTTTCGCTGATTTCCGGCATGAACACGTTCTTGATCAGGTCATGCGAGATTGCAGCAGAAATGGCCATCAGCAGACCAGCAGCGGTCGACAGAGCGGCAGCCAGACCACCGGCTGCGACCAGGGCGATCACCCAGTTCGGCAGCATGGCGATTTCCGGGTTGGCCAGCACGATGATATCGGCGTTAACCGTCAGCTCGTTGCCCTTCCAACCAGCGGCAGTTGCCTTGTCAGCAGCAGCTTGGTTCTTGGTCTTGTCGTTGTAGTACTGGATACGACCGTCGCCGTTCTTATCCTGCCACTTCAGCAGACCAGTTTGCTCCCAGCGCTTCATCCAGTCAGGACGCTGTTCGTAAACCAGCGAAGCATCGGTTGCGTACATGTCGCCACCAGCCTTGGCTGCCGAGTTCACGGTACCGATCAGGTTGAACTTGGCCATACCAGCAACAGCCGGAGCCGTCGTGTAGAGCAGTGCGATGAAGATCAGCGCCCAGCCAGCCGACGAACGGGCAGCAGCCACCGACGGCACGGTAAAGAATCGCATGATCACGTGCGGCAGACCAGCGGTACCGATCATCAGCGACAGGGTGTAGACAAACATGTTCAGCTTGCTACCCGGCAGCGATGTGGTGTACTGGCTAAAGCCCAGCTCGGTCACGACCTGATCCAAGCGGGTCAGCAGCGGCACATCCGTTCCGGTCAGGTTGGCACCCAGACCCAGTTGCGGAATCGCCACGCCAGTCAGCGCGATCGAGATGAAGATGGCCGGAATGATGTAGGCCAGGATCAGAACGATGTACTGAGCCACCTGCGTGTAGGTAATGCCCTTCATGCCGCCGAACACGGCGTACATGAACACGATACCCATACCGACGTAAATACCGGTTTCGCTGGTCACACCCAGGAAGCGCGAGAAAGCCACGCCCACACCGGTCATCTGACCGATGATGTAGGTGATCGAAGCGGTCAGCAGACAGACCACGGCCACGGTCGATGCGGTCTTCGAGTAGAAGCGATCGCCGATGAACTGCGGCACAGTGAACTTACCGAACTTACGGAGGTACGGTGCCAGCAGCATGGCCAGCAGCACATAGCCACCGGTCCAGCCCATCAGGAAGAGGCCGCCACCATAACCCATGTTCGAGATCAGACCCGCCATGGAGATGAAGGAGGCTGCCGACATCCAGTCAGCGGCAGTTGCCATACCGTTCATGACGGGGCCGACCTGGCCACCCGCCGAGTAGAACTCACTGGTCGAACCGGCACGGGCCCACAGCGCAATACCGATGTAGAGCGAGAAGGTCAGGCCGACGACCAGATAAATAGTTGTTTGTAGTTCCATGTTTGGGGCTCTCCTTATTCTTCGTGAACGTCGAATTCACGGTCGATGGCACCCATGCTTGCGCGATACCACCAAATCAGGGCGATAAAGGCATACATGGAACCTTGCTGGGCAAACCAGAAGCCGAGCGGATAGCCGCCCAGTTTGATGCTGTCCAGCGCGCCGGCAAATAGAATGCCTGCGCCGTACGAGACCAAGAACCAGACGACTAGGATCTTGGTCAGGAGGCCCAGTGTGGCTTTCCAGTAGCCTTGGGCGTCATGAGAATGTTGCATATTCCCTCCTGTGGTTGTGTAGTTGTGGCAGCGCCCGAGGGGGTTAAAGCTTCAGACGCCACCCACCGCCGTACTTCTGCGCTCCGCAATGTTGCCTGTTAAGACTTACTTAAGGCTTACAGCGCGTAAACCGATTGCATCCAGTGTAATTTGTGGCGCGCCTACAACACTAGGACTCGACCCGGACAGATAGGGGCTCCGCCGCCTTCAGGTTGACGTCACGTTGCGGGAACGGCACCTCAATCCCCGCGGCCGCCAGCTTCTGCAGGATTTCGCAGCGCAGATCGCTGTCAATCTCCCGCCCGTCCAACCCCTGGTCCAGACGGATCCAGAAGCGCAGGGTAAAGAGCAGCGCACTGTCGGCCAGATCATCCAGTACGACACGAGGTTCCGGGCTGTGCATGACATCCGGATGTTCCCGCGCCGCCGCCTGTAGCAGGTTTTTCACCTGCACCGGGTCTGATCCGTAAGCAACGCCCACCTTGATCTCGCGCCGCACATCAGGCGTCACAAAGGTCCAGTT
>CAZRYZ010000103.1:0-2622 GCA_964604465.1 uncultured Dechloromonas sp.
CCGGCGAACACCGAGAGACCCGAGTGTTGCTTGGCGATGTTGTTGATGAGTTCCATCATGTTCACGGTCTTGCCGACGCCGGCGCCACCGAACAGACCCACTTTACCGCCCTTGGCGAACGGACAGATCAGATCGATCACCTTGATGCCCGTTTCGAGCAACTCGACCGACGGCGACAGTTCGTCGAAGGCCGGAGCTTCTCGGTGAATCGGACGACGCTCGTCACAAGCGATCGGACCGGCTTCGTCAATCGGACGACCCAGCACATCCATGATGCGACCCAGTGTGCCGTGGCCCACCGGAATCGAGATCGGTGCACCCGTCGGGTTCACCTTCATACCGCGGCGCACGCCATCGGTCGAACCCAGCGCGATGGTACGAGCGATGCCGTCACCGAGCTGTTGTTGAACTTCAAAAGTCAGACCCGATTCCACCAGGCTGTTGCTGGCGCTCTCGTCGAGGGTGAGGGCCTCGAAGACTTTAGGCATGTGCTCTTTTGGAAACTGGATATCAACCACAGCACCAATGCACTGAACGACTGTTCCTTGACTCATCGTTATATCCCTAATCTAAAAAAATCAAACCGCTGCTGCGCCGCTGACGATCTCGGACAGCTCTTTCGTAATCGCTGCCTGGCGGGTCTTGTTGTAGACCAGCTTCAGCTCTTCGATTACGTTTTTGGCATTGTCGGAAGCGGCCTTCATGGCCACCATCCGCGCACTTTGTTCCGATGCGATGTTCTCGGCGACGGACTGGTAAACCAGCGCCTCGAGGTAACGCACCAGCAGATCATCGATCACGGACTTGGCATCCGGCTCGTAGACATAGTCCCAGCTGGTCTTGGCCGAACCGACCGCATCACCGGATAGGGGCAGCAGTTGTTCAACGACTGGCTCCTGGCGCATCGTGTTCACGAAGCGCGTGTAGGCAATGTGCAGTTCATCGATTTCGCCAGCGTTGAAGGCATCAATCTGCACTTTGATCGGCCCGATGAGGGCATCAATGTGCGGGTTGTCGCCCAGGCCGACGACTTCAGACACGAGGTCTGCGCCGTTGCGCTGGAGAAATGACAGGCCCTTGCTACCAATCGCCGTCAGCTGAACCTTGACGTTCTGACCTTCGAGCTCGCGCATCTTGATGACGAGCTGACGCAGAACGTTGGTGTTCAGACCGCCGCAGAGACCCTTATCCGAGGTCACGAGAATAATGCCCACCTTTTTGAGCTGGTCACGCTTCTCGAGGAACGGATGCTTGTACTCTGACAGCGCATGCGACAGATTGGCGGCAACGTGGCGGATCTTCTCACCATAGGGACGGGCTTTGAGCATCCGCTCCTGCGCTTTACGCATTTTGGATGCCGCCACCATCTCCATGGCTTTGGTGATCTTCCGCGTGTTTTCTACGCTTTTGATCTTAGTACGGATTTCCTTGCCGCTTGGCATGGCGCTCTCCTAGATCAAACCCAAGCAGACTTGAATGCTTCGATGGCAGCAACGAGTGCTTTCTCCGAATCAGCGTCCAGATCCTTGGTCTGCTCCATCTTGTCGAGCAGGGCGGCGTTCTTGTGTTCAATGTCGCTGATGAGGCTACGGGTGAACTCGAGAACACGGGGCACTTCCACATCGTCAGCATAACCGCGGGTGATCGTGTAGAGCACCACGGCCTGCTTCGAAACACTCAGCGGCTCGTATTGCGGCTGCTTCAGTACTTCCACCACGCGACGACCACGCTCCAGCTGATTGCGGGTTGCATCGTCCAGATCCGAAGCAAACTGCGCGAAGGCAGCCAGTTCACGATACTGGGCGAGGTCGGTACGGATACCGCCCGACAGCTTCTTGATAATCTTGGTCTGAGCAGCACCACCCACACGCGACACCGAGATACCGGCGTTAATAGCCGGACGGATACCTGCGTTGAAGAGGTCGGTTTCCAGGAAGATCTGGCCGTCGGTAATCGAAATGACATTGGTCGGAACGAAGGCCGAAACGTCACCCGCCTGGGTTTCAATCACCGGTAGCGCGGTCAGCGAACCGGTCTTGCCCTTGACGGCGCCATTGGTCAGCTTCTCGACGTACTCCTCGCTCACGCGAGCAGCACGCTCCAGCAGACGCGAGTGCAGATAGAACACATCACCCGGGTAAGCTTCGCGGCCCGGCGGACGACGCAGCAGCAGCGAAATCTGGCGATAGGCCCAAGCTTGCTTGGTCAGATCGTCGTAAATGATCAGGGCATCTTCACCGATGTCACGGAAGTATTCGCCCATCGTGCAACCGGCGTACGGTGCGATGAACTGCATGGCGGCCGGATCCGAAGCGGTCGCGGCGACAACGATGGTGTACTCCAGCGCGCCGTGCTCTTCCAGCGTGCGCACCACGTTGGCGATCGTCGAGGCCTTCTGGCCAACCGCCACGTAGATACAGGTCACGCCCTGACCCTTTTGGTTCAGGATGGTGTCAACGGCAACGGCGGTCTTACCGGTCTGACGGTCACCAATGATCAGCTCACGCTGACCACGACCGATTGGCACCATGGCGTCGATCGCCTTGATACCGGTTTGCAGCGGTTGGGACACCGACTTACGCCAGATCACGCCCGGTGCAACTTTTTCGATTTTGTCGGTCA
>CAZRYZ010000104.1:0-2546 GCA_964604465.1 uncultured Dechloromonas sp.
GCAACGACTTCATGGTGCTGTGCGAGCAGCACGCCGTTGGACAAACCTACGTAACCTGTTCCGGCAATGGCGATTTTCATGCAAAGGCTTCCCACGCTAAAAGTGCGCTTATTTTACCAGCCGGCGCTCATGAAATCGCGCCCAAACCGATTCCGGCAGGACGCTGATATCCCGGAAAAACACCTGAATTACTGAATCAGAGAAAACTCTTCAGAGCGCTTCGGGGGGTAGGACTCCCACTCACTACAGGCCGGACAGCGCCAGTAGAACTGGCGGGCCTTGAAACCACAGGATTTACAGGTGTAGCGCGAGAGGCGCTGGGTCTGGGCCTTGATCAGCTTCTTGACGAGATCGAGGTCAGCCAGCTGCTCGGCCGGGGTCACGGCCGCCCGGGCTTCGAGCGCCTTATCCAGCGCAATCAGGCTGGGCGTGCGGTGTAGCTCGGCCAGGGCAAAATCATAAGCCGACTGGGCGCCCTCCTCCTCCACCACCTGCTGGCAAACCACGTCCAGCATGTCGACCGAGGGGTAACGCACCAGAAAGCCCTTTAGCAGCTGCATGCCATCGGCCTGGCGCCCCATACCTTTGTAGACTTCGGCAATACGCGCAGCGACCAGCGCCAGAAACTCGGGCTGCTGTTGTTCGATCCGCAGCCAGGCATCGATCGCACGCTCCGGGTGCCCTTCCTTGCGCTCGATATCCCCGGCGATGATGCTGGCCCGAACGCACTTGCGATGCAGGCTGAGGGCTTGCTGCACATGACGGCGGGCTTCGTCGACGCGGGAGCGAATCAGCGCGTTCTCGGCCATTTCACACCAGAATTCAGCCACCTCGTGTTGCGAGGCCAGCTCCGGAACTTTCTCGGCCAGCTCAATGGCTTTGTCCCAGGACTTCTCCAACTGGTAGATTTCCAGCAACTGTTTAAGCGCCTCTTCCCGGCGCGCGCCATCAGATAGGCGCTTAAAGATTTCTTCCGAACGATCGAGCAGACCGGATTTGAGGTAATCGATCCCCAGCTCGAAGAGCGCCTGCTCCTTCAGCGGCTGTGGTAGATCCTCGCGGTTCATCAGGTTCTGGTGGATGCGAAGTGCCCGCTCCAGCTCGCCACGACGGCGAAACAGGGAACCCAGCGCAAAATGCAGCTCGACGGTTTCCGGGTCAACCCGGACCACCTCGTTAAAGGCCTCGATGGCACGGTCCGGTTGTTCGTTAAGGAGGAAGTTCAGGCCCTGAAAGTAAGCCTTAGGTAAACGACGTGAGTCGGCCACGACGTGTTTGATATCGATACGCGCGGCGATCCAGCCCACGGCAAAGAATAACGGCAGAATGAGCAGCGCCCAGGGTTCCATGGTCAGCATGCGGGGTTCCTCGAAAGGGGCTATCCGGGGGAATTAAAGAAACGGGGTAGCTTGCGCTTCGGATTCGGCCGGCAACGGATTGGCCGGAGCGCGTTGCTGAATCTCCCGGCGCAGGCGTGCTGCCTCACGGCGATGCCGCAGCAGATTGGGCACCAGCATCAGCATGCCGAGTAGCACACCGATCAGGACACAGCCCAGCAGAAAGAGCACCAGTGGCGCTTCCAGGTAATAACCGAGAAAGAGGTTGATGACGACCGGTTCGGTGTTCTCGATGGCGAAGGCGAGAAAGACGATAAATACCGCGATGCGGATAATCCAGACGATGGCACGCATGATGGGCTCCTGAGCCTTCGTGACGATTCGGTATAAAAAAAGCGCTGGTGGTTCACCAGCGCTTTTCAGTTTACAGCAAATGACCTATTCGTCTCAGATCGCGTTAGCCGCCCCCTGGGCAGCTACGGCAAAGACCGGCGCATCTTCAGCATCGGTTGCCGACTGAACGGCTCCCGTCATGTCCGCTGAATCTACCCGCTCACGCAGCTCTTTGCCCGCCTTGAAGTGGGGAACCCACTTTTCGGGGACATCAACACGCTCGCCCGAACGGGGGTTGCGACCAACGCGCGGCGGCCGGTGGTTCAACGAAAAGCTGCCGAAACCACGAATCTCGATACGATCGCCACGGGCGAGCGCATCGGTCATCGCGTCAAGAATCACCTTGACGGCAAGTTCGGCATCTTTCGCGACCAGCTGGGGAAAACGCTCCGCCAGCCGTGCGATCAGTTCTGATTTGGTCATTGGCAATTAGCCCTGCTGGTTCATCTTGGCTTTGAGCAGCGCACCGAGGTTGGTCGTGCCAGTGGCAGCGCCCGCGCTATCGGCAGCCAGCTTCTGCATGGCTTCGTGCTGTTCAGCCTGATCCTTGGCCTTGATCGACAGGTTGATGGAGCGGCTCTTGCGATCGACGTTGGTGATCATCGTTTCGAGCTCTTCACCCACCTTGACGTGCTGGCTCAGGTCTTCGATACGATCACGCGAGAACTCGGATACGCGCAGGTAGCCTTCGACATCGTCAGCCAGCTGGATGACCGCGCCACGAGCATCAACGCTCTTGACGGTGCCGTTCACCAGGCTGTTCTTGTCGTGCATGGCCACGAAGGAGGTGAAGGGGTCTCCATCCATCTGCTTCAT
>CAZRYZ010000105.1:0-2517 GCA_964604465.1 uncultured Dechloromonas sp.
TATCATGAGGATGCCGACATCACCGATCTGGAAGCCTTCCGTGTTCAACTGAACAAGGAAAACGAAAAGAGTGGTGGTGCCAAACTGACCATGCTTGCCTTCCTGATCAAGGCCTGCGTGAAGGCTCTGCAGAAGTATCCGGAGTTCAATTCGTCGCTGGATGGCGACAATCTGGTGATGAAGCAGTACTTCAACATCGCTTTTGCAGCAGATACGCCCAATGGCCTGGTGGTACCGGTCATCAAAAACGCCGACAAGAAATCAGTCTTCGAACTGGCTCAGGAATCCGGCGATCTGGCCAAACAGGCCCGTGACGGTAAGCTGAAACCGGCCGACATGCAGGGAGCCTGCTTCACCATCTCGTCGCTCGGCGGCATCGGCGGCACCTACTTCGCACCGATCGTGAATGCCCCGGAAGTCGCAATTCTCGGTGTCAACAAGAGCGCCATGAAGCCGGTATGGGATGGCAAACAGTTTGTACCACGCCTGACCCTACCCCTCTCGCTGACGGCGGATCACCGTGTGATTGATGGAGCACTGGCCACCCGCTTTAATGTCTATCTGGCGCAACTGCTGGCGGATTTCCGCCGCGTGGCCCTGTGAGGAAAAAGCCATGAGCCAACTAGTCGACATTAAAGTACCGGATATCGGCGACTTCACCGACGTTCCCGTGATCGAAGTCTTCGTCAAAGCAGGCGACGTGATTCAGGTCGACGATGCCCTCGTCACCCTAGAATCCGACAAAGCCACCATGGACGTGCCCGCCTCAGCGGCAGGCACCGTTAAGGAAGTCCTGGTCAAACTCGGTGACCGGATCGGCGAAGGCACTATCGTCGTCCGCGTCGAGGCGTCAGACACAGCAGACGCCACACCAACGCCAATGTCTCCTTCAGCGCCTGCCCCGACACCAACCCCAGCCGCCACTGCGCCAGTAACTGCTCCGACACCGGTAACTGGATACGCCGGCGCTGTGGATCTTGACTGTGACATGCTGGTTCTGGGCGGTGGCCCTGGCGGATACTCCGCCGCATTTCGTGCTGCCGATCTGGGTCTCAACACCGTGATCGTTGAACGCTACGGTACTCTGGGCGGCGTTTGCCTCAACGTCGGCTGCATTCCTTCCAAGGCACTCCTACATATTGCCGGCGTCATGGACGAAGTGACCCACCTGCACGAGCTCGGCATCGTCGAGATGGCCTCGGCCAAAGTCTCGGTTGAAAAGCTGCGCGAACACAAAAACAAGGTCGTTAGCAAGCTGACGGGTGGTTTGGCCGGTATGGCCAAAGGCCGCAAGGTCCAGCAGGTACGCGGCCTCGGCCAGTTCATTGATGCCCATCATATGCATGTCGATATCACCTCTGGCGATGGCCAGAAGACAACCGGCGAAAAGAAGGTGATCCGGTTCAAACAGGCGATCATTGCCGCCGGCTCTCAATCAATCAAGCTGCCGTTCATGCCATTAGATCCACGCGTGGTTGATTCAACGGGAGCACTGGAGCTGAAGGATATCCCCAAGCGCATGCTCGTCGTTGGCGGCGGCATCATCGGTCTCGAAATGGCAACCGTGTATGCCTCTCTTGGCACCCAGATTGATGTCGTCGAACTGGGACCGGGTCTCATGCCCGGCGCAGATCGTGATCTGGTCAAAGTCTGGGAAAAGATGAATCTTTCCCGCTTTGGTCGTGTCATGCTCAACACCAAATGCGTGGCTGCAAAAGCCGAGTCCAGTGGTATCTCGGTACAGTTCGAAGGTGCCAACGGCGCTGAAACTCCGGCAGCCGGTACCTACGACCGCGTACTCGTCGCCGTAGGCCGTTCTCCCAACGGGGGCAAACTCGCAGCGGATAACGCTGGCGTGATTGTAGATGAACGGGGTTTCATCAAGGTCGACAACCAGATGCGGACCAATGTGCCCCACATCTTTGCCATTGGAGACCTGGTAGGGCAACCCATGCTGGCACATAAGGCCGTTCACGAAGGCCACGTTGCCGCCGAAGTCGCTGCTGGTCACAAGCGGGTTTTTGACCCGCTTCAAATCCCGTCCGTAGCCTATACCGACCCCGAGGTTGCCTGGGCGGGTCTGACAGAGGAACAGTGCAAGGCTTCCGGCAGAAAGTTCACCAAAGCGATGTTCCCCTGGGCGGCTTCTGGTCGTGCCATTGCCAATGGCCGCGACGAAGGCTTCACGAAGCTGCTGTTTGACGCTGAAACCCATCGGATCATTGGCGGTGGCATCGTCGGCACCCATGCCGGCGATCTGATCGGCGAGGTCTGTCTAGCCATCGAAATGGGTTGTGATGCGGCAGATATGGGGCACACGATTCACCCGCACCCCACGTTGTGCGAATCGGTCGGGCTAGCAGCTGAAGTAGCCGAAGGTGCATGCACCGACCTCCCGCCGCAGAAGAAAAAGTAGTCGAAACCCTCCCCAAAGAAAAACCCCACGCCGAAACGTGGGGTTTTTCTTTTTAAGGCTTTGAAGAATTACTTCTTCTTAGCGACTTTCTTGGCAGCCTT
>CAZRYZ010000106.1:0-2506 GCA_964604465.1 uncultured Dechloromonas sp.
TTTGCGAAGCGTGACACGGTGCTCGAGGTGCCCTACCTCCTGGCGACCCAGCTCGACTCCTTCCGCGATTTTCTGCAGCAGGGCATTACACCTGCGCAGCGTCGCCCCCAAGGCCTGCAAGCCGCGTTCTCGACGATTTTCCCGATCACGTCGCATTCGGGTAACGCCCGTCTGGAGTTTGTCAGCTATAACCTGGCTGAGCCGGCGTTTGACGTCCGCGAATGTCAGCAGCGTGGCCTGACCTACGCCTCGGCGTTACGCGCGCGTGTCCGTCTGGTGATTCTGGATCGCGATACCGGCGACATCAAGGAAGTGAAAGAACAGGAAGTCTACATGGGCGAAATCCCGCTCATGACGGATACCGGTTCCTTTGTCATCAACGGGACTGAGCGCGTCATCGTGAGCCAGCTGCACCGCTCTCCCGGCGTGTTCTTCGAGCATGACCGCGGCAAGACCCATTCGTCGGGCAAGCTGCTGTTTTCGGCGCGCGTCATCCCCTACCGTGGTTCGTGGGTTGACTTCGAGTTTGACCCGAAAGACACCCTGTTCTTCCGTGTCGACCGTCGCCGTAAGATGCCCGTCACGACACTCTTGCGCGCGCTGGGCATGACCGATGAGGAAATCCTCGCCCGCTTCTTCGAATTCGATCAGTTCACTCTCGGTAAGAACATCGAGTTTGCTCTGGTGCCGGAGCGCCTGCGTGGCGAAGTTGCCCGTTTTGATATCTGCGACAAGGCCGGTAAGGTCATTGTCCCTAAGGATAAGCGCATCACGGCGCGTCACATTCGCGAACTCGATGCTGCAGGCCTGAAGAGCATTGCAGTCCCCGAAGAATTTGTGCTGGAGCGCGTCCTTGCCAAGGATGTCATCAGTCCCGAGACCGGTGAAATCGTTGCCAAGGCTAATGAAGAAATCGACGGCACCTTGCTTGCCAAGTTGCAGGATGCCGGTGTGAAGAGCATCGAAACGCTCTATGTCAATGATCTCGATCGCGGCGCCTTCATTTCCAACACGTTGCGCGCTGATGAAACGCGCGACCGTACAGCCGCCCGTGTGGCCATCTACCGCATGATGCGCCCGGGTGAGCCGCCGACGGAAGAAGCGGTTGAGATTCTGTTTAACGGCCTGTTCTATTCGGACGATCGGTACGACCTGTCGGGCGTTGGCCGCATGAAGTTCAACCGCCGTATGGGTCGTAACGACATCCAGGAATGGAAGGTCATGATGACCGCGTTGCCGTCAAAGACGGACGATGTCGTGGCCTACCTGGCTGAGCGCAATGGCGTGCGTGCCTCGCTGGTTGCCGACCTGCTCGCCGAGATGCAATTCGGTGCGCGTGCCGCGGCTGAAAATCTGACCGAAGCCGAAGCCAAAGAAGTGGCCGAGAAGCTGAACAAACTCGGCGTCAAAACCGACGTTCGCGAACAGCTGACCCTATCACCGCGCGATCTGGTTGAAGCCATTGACGTTCTGGTTGAGCTGCGCAACGGCCGTGGTGAAATCGACGATATCGATCACCTCGGTAACCGTCGTGTCCGCTCGGTGGGTGAGCTGGCCGAAAACCAGTTCCGTGCCGGCCTGGCCCGCGTTGAGCGCGCCGTCAAGGAGCGCCTGAACCAGGCCGAATCCGACAACCTGATGCCGCATGACCTGATCAACGCCAAGCCGATCTCGGCCGCGATCAAGGAATTCTTCGGTTCGAGCCAGCTGTCGCAGTTCATGGACCAGACGAACCCGTTGTCGGAAATCACCCACAAGCGCCGCGTTTCGGCCCTAGGCCCGGGCGGTCTGACGCGCGAACGTGCCGGTTTTGAAGTACGTGACGTGCACCCGACCCACTACGGTCGTGTGTGCCCGATTGAAACACCGGAAGGCCCGAACATCGGTCTGATCAACTCGCTGGCGCTGTACGCCCGCGTCAACGAATACGGCTTCATCGAAACGCCGTATCGTAAGGTCATCAACGGCCGTGTTACTTCGGATATCGAGTACCTTTCGGCCATCGAAGAAGGCCAGTACGTCATCGCGCAGGCTAACGCCGGCATGGATGCCAAGGGCAATCTCACCGACGAACTAGTGACCTGTCGCCACAAGGGCGAAGCCCTGCTGGAGCCGGCTGCCCAGGTGCAGTACATGGACGTGGCACCTTCGCAGATCGTCTCAGTCGCAGCTTCGCTGGTACCCTTCCTCGAGCACGATGACGCCAACCGTGCCCTGATGGGCGCCAACATGCAACGCCAGGCTGTGCCCTGTCTGACCCCGGAAAAGCCGGTCGTCGGTACGGGTATTGAGCGGACGGTGGCCGTTGACTCGGGCACCGCGATTGTCGCGCGTCGTGGTGGTGTGGTCGATTACGTGGATGCCGGTCGTATCGTCATTCGTGTCAACGATGATGAGGCGCTGGCCGGTGAAGTCGGTGTCGATATCTACAACCTGGTCAAATACACCCGCTCCAACCAGAACACCAACATCAACCAGCGTCCGATCGTTCGCGTCGGCGACAAGC